>NZ_JBHXTL010000154.1:0-20467 GCF_042677365.1 Kitasatospora sp. NPDC127116 | reverse complement strand
GTTGGCCGCCTCCATCGCGCCGGGGCCGCCGTCCTGCGGGCGCTACTTGTTGGTCCGGCTGATCTCCCAGAAGCGGAAGTAGCCGGTGGTGTCGACGGTGGACTCGACGCCGGTGACGTACGAGCGGGCCGCGAAGAACGACTTGTTCTGGTACAGCGGGATCAGCGGCACGTTGTCGGCCTCGATCTGCTGGATCTGCGCGTAGGTGGCGGCCGCGGCGCTGCGGTCGGTCTGCTTGAGGCCCTCCGGCACCAGCCTTCCGCTGATCCGCGGGTCGTCCCAACCGTGGTGGTAGGCACCGCCGTTGACCAGCAGCGGGGCGAGGTAGTTGTCCGGGTCCGGGTAGTCGGCGAACCAGCCGATGACGTACGCCTGGTACCTGCCCTCGGTCCAGCCCTTGCGGTACGAGTCCCAGTCCGGCTCCTGGGCGAGCGTCACCTGGAAGAGGCCGCCGGTCTCCAGCTGCTTCTTCAGCGTCTCGGCCTCGTTGCTGCCGGCCCGCGAACGGGACCAGGTGAGGGTGAACTTGACCGGGGTCTGGACCTTGGCGTCGGCGAGGATCTTCTTCGCCTTGTTCACGTCCTGGTCGCCGTAGCGGTCGAAGAAGGCCGTGGTGTGGCCGGGCAGGCCGGCCGGGACCATGGAGTAGAGCGCCTGGACGGTGCGGGCGAAGACGTCGCGGGCCAGCGCCTTGCGGTCCATCATCTGGGCGACGGCCTGGCGGACGGCGACGTTGCTCATCAGCGGGTCCTTGGTGTTGAGGACCAGCGAACGGGTGTCGTTGCTGTCGCCCTCGGTCACCTGGAGGTCGGTCTTGCCGCCCTGCTGGTCGGAGCGGACCTGGGCGGCGGTGTTCGGCTCCAGGCTGTTGTCGGTGAGGTCGACCTCGCTCTTGTCCAGCGCGGCCTTCAGGTCCTCGGACTTGTCGAAGTACCGCACGGTGAACTTGTTGTTCCGCAGCTTGGCCTCGCCGCCGTACTTGTCGTTGGCCGACATCACGACCTTGCCCAGCTGCTTGCCGCCGTTCAGGTTCTCGACCGAGTCGATGCGGTACGGGCCGGAGCCGATCAGCTTGTCGTTGGGAACGAGCTTGTCGGCGGGGTAGACCTGGTGGTCCACGATGGCGCCGGCCGGGCTCGCCAGCTTGGCCGGCAGGGTGGCGTCGGGAGCGGAGAGGTGGAAGAGCACCTCGTTGTCGCCCTTGGCCTCGACGGACTTGATCGAGTCGAGCAGTTCGACCGGGCCGTTCGCGTCGTTGATCTTCTTGGTGCGCTCGATCGAGAAGACCACGTCCTGGGCCGTCATCGGGTGCCCGTTGGAGAACTTCAGGCCCGGCTTCAGGGTGCAGTGGTACTCGGTGGCGTCGCTGCCGGTGAACTCGCAGGCCTGCGCGGCGTCCGGGGAGGGCGAGCTGGCCGCGG
Source organism: Kitasatospora sp. NPDC127116 (assembly GCF_042677365.1). Classification (NCBI taxonomy): domain Bacteria; kingdom Bacillati; phylum Actinomycetota; class Actinomycetes; order Kitasatosporales; family Streptomycetaceae; genus Kitasatospora; species Kitasatospora sp. NPDC127116. The sequence continues at coordinate 19,046 of NZ_JBHXTL010000154.1, read as the reverse complement.
CCTGGAAAGTGAGCAGCGACTGGAAGGTGTTGCGCAGCAGCAGCCACGAGCCGGAGTCGTAGGCGGCGGCCGGGTCCAGGACACCGGTCAGCTGACTGGTGCCCATGGTGATCGACTTGCCGCCGTCCCCCTTGACCACGTCGGTCACCGATCCGCAACCCGTTACCGACACGGCGACCAGACCGGCGCAACCGAGTACTGCCAGGCGTTCAGCTGAAGTCTTCACGAGGCGCGTCCTTTTGGGTGGCACGAACTGGAGTAGCGTGCCATATCGAACACGCACGACCGATACCCGAGCAGATGACGTTTGGGACACGGCGGTTCAGGGCATCACGGCGCGCCCGACGAGTTGTCAGCCAATGACCGTTTTCTCCCCCGGCGACTTCGCCCCGGGGGCCCGCCGGGCCGTTTACCGGCCAGTAGGGCGGGGTCGCAATGAGACGACAATCACACCCGCGAAGCGACCAGGGAACGCAACAGGTCGAGGTCGACCTGCTCCAGCGACGACAGCACCAGCCGCCCCGGTGCCGGCTCGATCGCCGCCACCGAGGGCACCGCGATCACCGGGCAGCCGGCCTCCTCGCCCGCCCGCACCCCCGTCGGGGTGTCCTCGATCACCACGCAGCGGGACGGCTCCGCGCCCAGCCGCCGGGCCGCCTCCAGGTACGGGTCCGGGAACGGCTTGGTGCGCGGCACCTCGTCCCCGCCGATGGTGAAGGCGAAGTGGTGGGCCCCCAGCGAGCGCAGCACGATGTCGATCACGTGCCGGTGCGAGGCGGACACCATGGCGGCCGGAATGCCGTGCGCGGCAAGGGTGTTGAGCAGCCGCTCGGCACCCGGCATGAGCGGCACCCCGCCGGCCAGCAGGTCGACGAAGCGCTGGTTCACCAGCACGCCGAGGTCGTCCGGCGCGATGTCCGCCCCGGTCCGGGCGACCAGGTACTCCATCACCCTGGCCATCGGGCCGCCGACCACGTGGGCGCGGTCCGCCTCGTCCAGCTCGTGGCCCAGCTCGGCGAAGAGCGAGGCCTCGGCCTGCCACCAGAAGTCCTCGGTGTCCACCAGCGTCCCGTCCATGTCCAGCAGCACCGCCTGGAGCCCGCGGTCGTCCCCGTGGTCGAGGATGCGCGTGGCGGTGGGACTGGTCGTCATGGCAGGGGTCCTTCCGGCAGGCCCGGGGCGGCCCCGGGGAAGGCACGGGCCGGCCCGCAGGTGAGCGGACCGGCCCGTTCAGGATCATCAAGGATACGCCCGCTTCGTCCGGAAAGAGCGAACGCGGTGGAAACCGGGCGTTACCGGGCGTTGAAGTACTTCGCCTCCGGGTGGTGGATCACGATCGCGTCGGTGGACTGCTCCGGGTGGAGCTGGAACTCCTCCGAGAGCACCACGCCGATCCGCTCCGGCCTCAGCAGGTCGGCGATCTTGGCCCGGTCCTCCAGCTCGGGGCAGGCCCCGTAGCCGAGCGAGAAGCGGGCGCCGCGGTACTTGAGCGCGAACATGTCCTTGACGTCCTGCGGGTCCTCGCCGGAGAAGCCCAGCTCGTAGCGGACCCGCGCGTGCCAGAACTCGGCCAGCGCCTCGGCCAGCTGCACCGAGAGGCCGTGCAGCTCCAGGTAGTCCCGGTAGGAGTTGCCGGCGAACAGCTCGTTGGCCGCCTCCGAGATCCGGTTGCCCATGGTGACCACCTGGAGGCCCACCACGTCCCGCACCCCGGACTCCTCCGGGCGGAAGAAGTCGGCCAGGCAGAGCCGGCGCCCGCGCCGCTGGCGCGGGAAGGTGAAGCGGGTGCGCTCGGTGCCGTCCTCGTGGAAGACGATCAGGTCGTCGCCCTTGGAGTTGGCCGGGTAGTAGCCGTAGACCACGGCGGCCTCCAGCCAGCCCTCGGTCTGCAGCCGGTCCAGCCAGGCCCGCAGCCGCGGCCGGCCCTCGGTCTCCACCAGCTCCTCGTACGAGGGGCCGTCGCCGGCGCGGGCGGCCTTCAGGCCCCACTGCCCCTTGAACAGCGCGTCCTCGTCCAGCCAGGAGGCGTAGTCCGCGAACGGGATGCCCTTGACGATCCGGTCGCCCCAGAACGGCGGGACGGGCACGGTGTTGTCGACCGTGACGTCGGAGCGGATCTGGCCGAGGTTGACCTCGGGCTCCGGCTCCTCCACCTCGACCCGGGCGTGCCGGCGCTGCTTGAGCTCCGGCAGGGTGGCGCCGGGCACGCCGCGCTTGACCGCGATCAGCGCGTCCATCAGCCGCAGGCCCTCGAAGGCGTCCCGGGCGTAGCGGACCTCGCCCTCGTAGATCTCGTGCAGGTCCTGCTCGACGTAGGCGCGGGTCAGGGCGGCGCCGCCGAGGATCACCGGGAAGTCGGCCGCCAGCTTGCGCTGGTTCAGCTCCTCCAGGTTCTCCTTCATGATCACGGTGGACTTGACCAGCAGGCCGGACATCCCGATGACGTCCGCCCGGTGCTCCTGCGCGGCGTCCAGGATCGCCGAGACCGGCTGCTTGATGCCCAGGTTGACCACGTTGTAGCCGTTGTTGGACAGGATGATGTCGACCAGGTTCTTGCCGATGTCGTGGACGTCGCCCTTGACGGTGGCCAGCACGATGGTGCCCTTGCCCTCGTCGTCGGACTTCTCCATGTGCGGCTCCAGATGGGCCACCGCGGTCTTCATCACCTCGGCCGACTGGAGCACGAACGGCAGCTGCATCTGGCCGGAGCCGAACAGCTCGCCGACCACCTTCATGCCCGCCAGCAGGGTGCTGTTGACGATCTCCAGCGCCGGGCGCTCCGTCAGCGCCTCGTCGAGGTCCGCCTCCAGGCCGTTCCGCTCGCCGTCGATGATCCGCCGCTGGAGCCGCTCCTCCAGCGGCAGCGCGGCCAGCTCCTCCGCCTTGGAGGCCCTGACCGAGGACGAGGAGACGCCCTCGAACAGCTGCAGCAGCTTCTGGAGCGGGTCGTAGCCCTCGCTGCGGCGGTCGTACACCAGGTCGAGCGCGACCTCGCGCTGGTCCTCGGGGATCCGCGCCATCGGCAGGATCTTGGAGGCGTGCACGATCGCCGAGTCCAGGCCCGCCTCGACGCACTCGTTCAGGAAGACCGAGTTGATCACCATGCGGGCGGCCGGGCTGAGGCCGAAGGAGATGTTGGACAGGCCGAGGGTGGTCTGCACGTCCGGGTGGCGGCGCTTGAGCTCGCGGATCGCCTCGATGGTCTCGATGCCGTCCCGGCGCGACTCCTCCTGCCCGGTGCCCAGGGTGAACGCCAGGCAGTCGACCAGGATCGAGCCCTCGTCGACGCCGTACTCGCCGGTCAGCTGGGCGATCAGCCGCTCGGCGATCTCGACCTTCTTGGCGGCGGTACGGGCCTGGCCGTCCTCGTCGATGGTCAGCGCGATCAGGCCGGCGCCGTGCTCGCGGGCCAGTGAGGCGATCCGGCCGAAGCGGGTGTCCGGGCCGTCGCCGTCCTCGTAGTTCACCGAGTTCAGCACGGCGCGCCCGCCGAGCGCCTCCAGGCCGGCCCGCAGCACCTCCGGCTCGGTGGAGTCCAGCACGATCGGCAGGGTGGAGGCGGTGGCCAGCCGGCCAGCGATCTCCTTCATGTCGGCGACGCCGTCGCGGCCGACGTAGTCCACGCAGAGGTCCAGCAGGTGGGAGCCGTCCCGGATCTGGTCCCGGGCGATCTCCACGCAGGCCTGCCAGTCGCCGGCCAGCATCGACTCGCGGAACTTCTTCGAGCCGTTGGCGTTGGTGCGCTCGCCGATCGCCAGGTACGAGGTGTCCTGCCGGAACGGCACCGCCTGGTAGAGCGAGGCCGCCGAGGGCTCGGGCCGGGGGTCGCGCGGGGCGATCGGACGGCCCTGGACCCGCTCGACCACCTGGCGCAGGTGCTCGGGGGTGGTGCCGCAGCAGCCACCGACCAGCGAGAGGCCGTACTCGCGGGTGAACACGTCGTGGGCGTCGGCCAGTTCGGCCGGGGAGAGCGGGTAGTGGGCGCCGTCCTTGCCGAGCACCGGCAGGCCCGCGTTCGGCATGCAGGACAGACCGATCCGGGCGTTCTTGGCCAGGTAGCGCAGGTGCTCGCTCATCTCGGCCGGGCCGGTCGCGCAGTTGAGGCCGATGTAGTCGACGCCCAGCGGCTCCAGCGCGGTGAGCGCGGCGCCGATCTCCGAGCCGAGCAGCATGGTGCCGGTGGTCTCCACTGTCACCTGCACCAGCACGGGCAGGTCCAGCCCGGCCTCGGCCAGGGCCCGCTTGGAGCCCAGGATCGCGGCCTTGGTCTGCAGCAGGTCCTGGCTGGTCTCGACCAGCAGCGCGTCGGCGCCGCCGGCGATCAGGCCGGCCGCGTTCCGCTGGAAGCCGTCGCGCAGCGTCTCGTACGGGGCGTGGCCGAGGGTCGGCAGCTTGGTGCCGGGGCCGATCGAGCCGAGCACCCAGCGGGTGCGGCCGTCGGCGGCGGTGTGGGCGTCGGCCGCCTCGCGGGCGATCCGGGCGCCGGACTCGGACAGCTCGAAGATCCGCTCCGGGATCTCGTACTCGCCGAGCGCGCTGAAGTTGGCGCCGAAGGTGTTGGTCTCCACGCAGTCCACGCCCACCCCGAAGTAGGCCTCGTGGACGGACCGGACGATGTCCGGGCGGGTGACGTTGAGGACCTCGTTGCAGCCTTCGAGGTTCTGGAAGTCCTCCAGCGTCGGATCCTGCGCCTGGAGCATGGTGCCCATGGCACCGTCGGCGACCACCACCCGGGTGGCGAGCGCTTCACGCAACGCGTTCGCGCGACTCTGCTGAGTGATGGACGGGGTGGCTGCTGTGGCCATGGGGCTTCTCCCTGGTGCGACGGCTGTCGGCTTTGCGGACCCGCTTGCTCGGGCCCGCACGTGGCCAGGGTATCCGGCCGACGGGTCGGCCCGCCGTTCGTTTCGTATCCTGAGCGCTCGACCGCAAGGGGGGAGCAAGCGCGTGGCCCGATACCGGACCTCCGCGCAGCGTGCCGGTCGGGCCCTGGGGGCCCCGTTCCGCGCGCTGCGCAACCGCTGGCGGGCATGGTCCCGGTGGCGCCGGGCACTGCTGGTCCTGGCGCTGGTGGCGGCCCTGCCGCCGGCCGCGCTGGGCTCGGCGTTCGTGATGTTCCGACTGCACTACACCGGCGAACCCGCCGCCGACGCCCGCACCCGGGGCCGGGACGCGCTCTGGCTCGGCCACGCCTGGGTGGACGGCCGCAAGACCGAGGCCGACGTGGCCGCACTGGTCCGGCAGCTGGCCGGCACCGGCATCCGGGACCTCTACGTGCACACCGGACCGCTGGAGCACGACGGCTCGCTGCCGCCCGCCGTCCACCCCCGGGGCCGCTGGTTCACCGACACCGTGCACCGGGCGCTGCCAGGCGTGCGGCTGCAGGCCTGGCTGGGCGACGAGGTCAAGCCGGAGAAGGACGCCCTGGACCTGGAGGACGGCCCCACCCGGGACCGGGTCACCGCCTCCGCCGGCCAGGTGCTGGACCTCGGCTTCGACGGCGTGCACTTCGACATGGAGCCGATCCGCCCCGGTTCGCCGGGCTGGCTGGCCCTGCTCGACCGGGTCCGGCCGGTCACCGCGGCGCGCGGCGCCAAGCTGTCGGTGGCGGCCCCGCAGATCGACCCGGTCCCGGGCCTGCACACGGCCGGCATCCTGCTCACCGACCACGGCAAGTGGTGGGACGGGGCGTACTTCACCGAGACCGCCCGCCGGGTCGACCAGATCGCGGTGATGACCTACGACACCTCGATGCCCACCGAGCCGCTGTACGGCGGCTACGTCGCCCGGCAGACCGAGCTCGCCCTGCGGGCCACCCCGGCCGACGTGGACCTGCTGATGGGCCTGCCCTTCTACTGGGACGACAAGTGGGGCCACTGGGGCGACGCCGAGACCGTCCGGGCCGCCGTCCGGGGCGTGCGGCTGGGCCTGGGCCGGGAGGACCGGCAGCGGGCCAACTTCGGCGTCGCGCTGTACGTGGACTTCGCCTCGCTGCCCGAGCACTGGGCGGCGTACCGCAGCGGCTGGGTGGACGTCGGGTAGCGCGCCCGGACGGCCGTCCGGCGGGCCCGCGCGTCCCGGCCGCACCCGGACGGCCGTCACGTTCCGTCGCGAATCGAACACCCTTCACCCCCACCGGACACCTGACGGCCCGTCAGCCCCGGGGTCGCCGATATCCGGTGGATCGCGGCGGCCCGCTCCCCCAGACTGTCCCGGTGCCCGGCCGCGGTGCGCATCAAAGCCCGTAGGCTGGGCAGGTAGGGACCGTGGGGCGAGACGCTCCACGGGAGACGAGAGGTTCGACAGTCGGCAGCCGGCCCGTCGGCGCCCCGGCAGGCCAGCCGGGGCGGCGCAGGTCCGACCGCCGACCGGAGGGAGACGCTGGGTGATCGAGCTGGAAGATGTTCCCGAATTGATCGACCCGGTCATGGTCTGCGCCTTCGAAGGCTGGAACGACGCGGGCGACGCCGCCTCCGCGGCTCTGGCGCATCTGGACGAGACCTGGGGCGGCAAGGTGTTCGCCGCCCTGGACGCGGAGGACTACTACGACTTCCAGGTCAACCGGCCCACGGTCTGGCTGGACGGCGGCATCCGCCGGATCACCTGGCCGACCACCCGGCTCTCGGTGATCCGGGTGACGGAACCGACCACCCGGGACGTCGTGCTGATCCGCGGCATCGAGCCGAGCATGCGCTGGCGCTCGTTCTGCAACGAGCTGCTGGGCTTCGCGCACGAGCTGGGCGTCGAGCTGGTGGTGATCCTGGGCGCGCTGCTCGGCGACACCCCGCACAGCCGCCCGGTGCCGGTCAGCGGGGTCACCTCCGACCCGGAGCTGGCCCGCCGGCTGGACCTGGAGGAGAGCCGCTACGAGGGCCCCACGGGCATCGTCGGGGTGCTCCAGGAGGCCTGCACCCACGCCGGGGTGCCGGCCGTGACGCTCTGGGCGGCGGTGCCGCACTACGTCTCGCAGCCGCCGAACCCCAAGGCCACGCTGGCCCTGATCAACAAGCTGGAGGACCTGCTGGACCTGCGCATCCCGCCGGGCGAGCTCGCCGAGGACGCCCGGGCCTGGCAGCTCGGCGTGGACCAGCTGGCCGCCGAGGACAGCGAGGTGGCCGAGTACGTCCAGCAGTTGGAGGAGGCCCAGGACACCGCGGAGCTGCCGGAGGCCTCCGGCGACGCCATCGCCCGCGAGTTCGAGCGCTACCTGCGCCGCCGGGAGAACGTCGGGCCGACCGGCGAGAAGCCGGTGTCCGGGCACGCCACGGCGGAGCGGCCGGCCGATCCGGAGGCGCCGGGCGGCGCCCGGGAGAGCCAGGACGGCGCCGAGGAGGAGTAGCGGCACCGCACGCCGAAGGGGCGTCGGGACACCTGGTCCTGACGCCCCTTCGGCGTGTGCTGCGGGGTGCGGGTTACAGCGCGACGCCGAGCAGGGCGTCCACGGTGCGGGTCGCCAGGCCGGGCGCGCCGATGTCGGTACCGCCCTCGGCCTCCTGCCGGGCCGCCCAGCGGTCGACCGCGGCCAGCGCCGCGGGCGTGTCCAGGTCGTTCGAGAGCGCCTCGCGCACCTCGGCGAGCAGCTGCCCGGCCGCCGGGCCGTCCGGGCGGGAGACCGCGGCGCGCCAGCGGGCGAGGCGCTCGACGGCCTCGTCCAGGGTGCCCTTGGTCCACTCCCAGTCCGCGCGGTAGTGGTGCGAGAGCAGCGCCAGGCGGATCGCGGCCGGGTCGACGCCCTCGCGGCGCAGCGCCGAGACGAAGACCAGGTTGCCGCGGGACTTGGACATCTTGTGGCCGTCCAGGGCGACCATGCCGGCGTGCACGTACGCCTTGGCGTACGGGTGGGCGCCGGTGGCGACCTGGGCGTGCGCGGCGCCCATCTCGTGGTGCGGGAAGGAGAGGTCGCTGCCGCCGCCCTGGATGTCGAAGGACATGCCGAGGTACTGGAGGGCGATGGCGACGCACTCGATGTGCCAGCCGGGGCGGCCGTGGCCGAGCTCGGTGTCCCAGGCGGGCTCGCCCGGGCGGGCGGCCAGCCAGAGCAGGGCGTCCAGCGGGTTGCGCTTGCCGGGGCGGTCCGGGTCGCCGCCGCGCTCGGCGAAGACCGGGCGCATGGCCTCGCGGGTGAGGCCGGAGACCTCGCCGAAGCGCGGGTCGGCGTCGACCGAGAAGTAGATGTCGCCGTCCACCCGGTAGGCGGCGCCGGAGGCCAGCAGCTTCTGGACGATCGGGACGATCCACGGGATCGACTCGACGGCGCCGATGTAGTGGGCCGGCGGGAGCATGCGCAGCGCGGTCATGTCCTCGCGGAACAGGGCCGTCTCGCGCTCGGCCAGGTCGGTCCAGTCCTGGCCGGTCTCGACCGCGCGGGCGAGCAGCGGGTCGTCGACGTCGGTGACGTTCTGGATGTACAGGACGTCGTGGCCGGCGTCCTTCCAGACGCGCTGCACCAGGTCGAACGCGTTGTAGGTGGCGGCGTGGCCCATGTGGGTCGCGTCGTAGGGGGTGATGCCGCAGACGTAGATCCGGGCGGTGCCGTCCTGCGGCACCACCTCGCGGACGGTGCCCGCAGCGGTGTCGTGGATACGGAGGGGGAGCCCCTGACCAGGCAGGTCGGGAACCTCGGAGGCGGGCCAGGCATGCATGGAAACAACTTTAACCTTGCGAACATTTGAAAGCCTAACCAGTACGAAAGATCGACTGGATTCGCTTCTTGCCATTGCCCGGCGGTTTTCCGACTGGTATTGCGCGGAACCGGTGCGGCGCGGAGCCGGCCGGGAGGCGGCGCGGCGCGGATCCCGGCCCCGGTTCCGGACGTGGTTGAGCGCCCGGTCGGCCCTGCCGCCGACCGGGCGCCCGGCGCCCCGGGGGACGCGGTCGGAGCCGCTACGACCGCTGCCAGAGGGCCGGCACGTTCGGCGGCTCCCAGCCGGCCATGGCGGTGTGCGCCTGGAGGCAGGTGTAGGAGACGCCGGAGTAGGTGACGCGGTCGCCCGCCTTGTACGCGGTGCCCGCGGCCCAGGTGCCGCTCGGCGGCGTACTGGGCCCCCCGGTCGGGGTGACGGTGGGCGACGGGCTCGGCGTGCCGGGGGTCTGCGGAACGTCCAGCACGAAGTCGAAACTGGCCTCGCGGGTCTGGCCGTTCTGGCGGACGTTCATCAGCAGCCGGGGATCGTAGATGCTGTCCGTGCTGTTGCGCGGCTCGCCCGGGAAGTACAGCTGGGTGGTGATGATCGAGCGGCCGGGGGCCTGCAGCTTGACGTGCAGGTGCCGGGTGCGGCCCGGGTAGAGGCCGGGCACGATGGTGTCCAGCTTGTACGCCCCGTTGGCGTCGGTGAACTGGTGGCCGCGGAAGGTGTAGGTGACGTTGTCGTAGTTGCCGCCGTTGTCGGCCTGCCAGAAGTCCAGCAGCACACCGGAGATGGGCCGGCAGGCGCGGCCGAAGACGTAGCCGCTGACCACCAGGCGGGTGCCGGGGCCGTCGTTGACCATCGAGCTGCGCAGCGGGGAGTTGGGCTTGAAGTACGGACCCTCGATCTGCTCGACGGTGGGGGCGTCCCCGTCGTGGCACTCGGGGGTGAAACCGATCGGTTCGCCGCTGTCGATCCGGTCCCGGGCCAGTGCGACTCCACCGCCGACCAGCAGCGGAGCAGCCCCTAGCGCGGCGGCGGCCTTCAGTACGGTCTTGCGGCTGATCATGCCGTCGGGCGTGGGCATGCGCCGTCTCCTTCTCGTGAGGCGGGGGGGGTGGGGGCGGCCCTTGCCATGGTGGGGGCATGACAAGGGCCGAACCGGTCGCCCGTCCGTGCGCGCCGGGCCGGCCACCGGTGGCCAGCAGCAAAGTTACGGGCCGTCCGGCGTGACCGCGATGGACATGATCCGGGGATCGTGGTGATTTCCGTCGACCCTGGCCCGGAACTCCCCCGGGGTCATCCCGGTCTCCCTTCGGAAGAACCGGCAGAAGTACGCCGGGTCGACGAAGCCCGCCTCCTTCGAGACCTGACGGATCGTCAAATCCGTGCAGGCGAGCAGCCGTTTGGCCTCCAGTGTCTGCTGCCGGCGGATCAGGCCGCCCGGGGTCCGGCCGGTGGCCTGCTTCACCAGGGTCTGCAAGTGCCCCGGCGAGACACCGAGTTCCTGCGCGGTGGAGGCCACCGAGTGCCGCACCCCGCCCGGCCGGGCGATCAACCGGGTGAAGGCGGCGGCCACTTCGGCCGGACGGCTGGGCACCACCGGACGGTCGGCCGGGGCACAGGCGCGCAGCGCCCGGACGATCAGGATGTGCAGGCTGGCCCGCAGCACACCCTGGTAGCCCGGTGCCCTGGTCCGGTACTCGTGCTCCATGTCGGCGAGCAGCGCGGCGATCGCCCCGGCCTGTTCACCGAGCGCGAGGGCCGGGCGGGCGGCCAGGGCCCGCAGGGCGGCGAGGTCCTGGGGGTGGCCGAGCAGGAAGTCCTCGTTGAACAGGACGACCTGGCCGGTCAGCTCCTCGGCGTCCGCCCAGTAGTGCACCTGGCCGGGGGTGATCACGCACAACTGCGGTGGCGCCAGCGGCCGGTGGACGAGGTCCAGGACGTGGGCGCCGTGGCCGCCGGTGACGTGGACGATCTCGTAGAACGAGTGCCGGTGGGGGAAGCCGGCCCGCGAGAGCGGGCCGATCGCGTCGAAACTGCCGATGGCGAAGGGGAGCAGCTGGGGCAGCGGGACCTGCAACCGGTGCAACGGCAGGTCCGGCGCGGTCCGGGGGGTGGGGGTGGTCCGTCGCACATCCATCGGAGCAGTGTGCGACCCGTTCCGGGCACAGGTCCAGACCATCTGCCGCCGTTTTCACGGACCGGTCCGGGCCACCGGCGCTCGCGCGGCCGGCGGCAAGGACCGGTCGGCGCCCCCGGCTGCACCCGGGCCGCACCCCCGGCTACACCGGCGGCCAGGGAATCGCCGGCCAGTCCTCGGGCGGCAGCGGGTGCCGGCCGGAGCCCCGGAGCCCGGCCACCCGGGCCCGGGTCGCGTCCAGCTCGGCCGCCGTCAGGTGCGGGGCGAGCCGCTCGGCGAGCTCGCCGTCCAACTGCTCGGCCAGCCGGGCCAGCACCTCCAGCGCCTCGGTGGGCAGCGGGTCCCCGGCCCAGCCCCAGAGCAGGGTGCGCAGCTTGTCCTCGGTGTTGAAGGTGACACCGTGGTCGATGCCGTACACCCGGCCGTCGGCGGCCGGAATCAGGTGCCCGCCCTTGCGGTCGGCGTTGTTGAGCACCGCGTCCAGGACGGCGAGCCGGCGCAGCCGCCGGTCGTCGTGGTGCACCAGCAGGGCCGTCCGCCCGCCCTCGACCTCGGCCCGGACGATCGGCAGCCAGCCCTGCTCCGGGCCGCGCGGGTCCTGGAGCGCGAGCAGCGGCTCGGCCCCCGGGTCCGGCTCGACCCACAGCTGCACCATGCCGGGCCCGTGCGGGCCCTCGCGCAGCACGGTGGGCGGGATCAGCGCCCAGCCGGTCGCGGCGGACAGCTCGTACGCGGCGACCTCGCGGCCGGCCAGCGTGCCGTCCGGGAAGTCCCACAGCGGGCGCTCGCCGGCCACCGGCTTGTAGACGGCCTGCGCGCTCAGCGAGCCGTGCGCGACCGTGCAGTACAGCGCGGCGTTGGAGGCTTCGGTGAGGCGGCCGTGCACGGTCAGCCCGCCCTGGCGCAGCAGCGCGAGGGCGGTGGGCACGTCGGCGGCCAGCGCCGCGGCGGCGGCCGGGTCGGCCTGCGGCGGGGTGTCGGTGTTCAGCGCCGGTAGCCGTTCGCGCGCGGGCACAGGTGGCCCTCCGGGTCGAGCGGCAGGTTGCAGAACGGGCAGGGCTTGCGGCCCGCCGCGACCAGGTCCAGCGCGCGCTTGGCGAAGACCCGGGCCATCGCGCCGGACAGCCGCACCCGGAGCATGTCCGGGCCGGTCTCGTCGTCGGTGAAGACCGCCTCGGCGGCGTCCTCCTCCTCCTCGTCCTCGACCAGCGCCTGGGCCTCGACCACCAGGCAGCTGTCCACGCTGTCCCAGGCCAGCGCCATGGTGCCGACCCGGAACTCCTGCTCCAGCGGGAGGTCCAGCGGGGCGGTGTCGAGCAGGTCCTTCGGGGCGGCGGCCGGGATGGCGGCGTCTCCGCCACTGCGCCGCAGCGCCTCGTCCAGGACCTCCTCGATGCGCTCGGCGAGCGCCGCGACCTGGGTCTTCTCCAGCAGCACGCTGGTGATCCGGCCCCGGGCACTGGCCTGAAGGTAGAACGCCCGGGCGCCGGGCTGGCCGACGGTGCCGGCCACGAACCGTTCGGGCTGGTCGTAGAAGTAGACCTGACGGGGCACGCTCTCGCTCCGGATCGTGTCGGTCGGCGCGGTACCGCCGGGGGCGGATCGCGGCCGGATGGACTCGTAAGTCACCCTACGACCTTCGGGCTCCGGCCGGGGAGCCGAGCCGACGGCCGCGGGCGGGGTGGCACCCGGGGAACCAGCGGTGTCGCCCCGGACGGCGCCTCCCCGGACGGCCCGTCGGCGGCGTGCCTCAGACGGCGCCGCCGACCACCGCGTCACCGGTCGGGGTGGCCGCGGCCGGGTGGGGCCTGGGCGCGAGCGAGGCGAGGTCGCCGGTGTCGCCCATCCTCAGGACGAAGGGCCGCTGTGGGGTGTAGCGGATCGCGGTGACCGAACAGGGCTCGACGCTGATCCGCTGGAAGTGGTCCAGGTGCAGCCCGAGCGCGTCGGCCACCACGGCCTTGATCACGTCCCCGTGCGAGCAGGCGATCCAGACCGCGTCCTCGCCGTGCTCGGCGGCGATCCTCCGGTTCCACTCGCGCACCGCGTCCACCGTGCGGTGGCTCAGCTCGCGCAGCGACTCCCCGCCGGGGAAGGCGGCCCCGGCGGCGTGGTCCTGCACGGTGCGCCAGAGCGGCTCCTTGGCCAGCTCCGCCAGCGGGCGGCCGGTCCAGTCGCCGTAGTGGCACTCCCCCAGCCGCTCGTCCTCGGTCGGCGGGCCCAGCTCGGGCCGGACCGCCAGCAGCGGCTCCAGCGTCTGCCGGCAGCGCTCCAGCGGGCTGCTGACCGCCCGCACCAGCGGGATGCCCGCCAGCCGGCCGGCCAGCGCGGCGGCCTGCGCGCGCCCGGTGTCGTCGAGGTCCACGCCGGGGGTCCAACCGGCCAGGATTCCGGCGGTGTTCGCGGTGGAGCGGCCGTGACGGACGAGCAGCAGGGTGGGCATGGGGTCAGCCTACGGCCTTCGGGCCCGGCCGTGGGCCCCGGTTCTTCCGCCCGGTCGCACCCCGGCCGCGGGAGGCCGGGGGACGGGGCAGCACCCGGGTCCGTGCCGAACGGCCCCGCTCGGGTGACAATGGCCCGCATGATCGTCCACTGCGCCGCCTACCACGACGGCCACCGGATCGAGTCCCCCGCGGACCTGGCCGGTGCGCTCGCCGCCGCCCGCGCGGCCGGTCCGGACGGCTTCGTCTGGATAGGCCTGTTCGAGCCCACCGTCGAGGAACTCGACCACGTCGGCAAGGAGTTCGCGCTGCACCCGCTGGCCGTCGAGGACGCCGTCAGCGCCCACCAGCGCCCCAAGGTGGAGGCCTACCAGGGCTCGCTGTTCGTCACCCTGAAGACCCTCGGCTACCACCCCGGCGGTCACGTCGTGACGGTCGGCGAGGTGATGGTCTTCCTCGGCCCGGACTTCGTGATGACCGTCCGGCACGGCGAGGACAGCCCGCTCAGCGGCCTGCGGGCCGCCCTGGAGCAGGATCCCGAGCAACTGCGCTACGGGCCCAGCTCGGTGCTGCACTCGGTCTGCGACACCGTCGTGGACGGCTACATGGAGGTGGCCACCGCGCTCCAGACCGACCTGGACGAGCTGGAGGCGGACATCTTCTCCCCCGGCCGGGTCGGCCGCGACACCGCCGGCCGGATCTACGGCTACAAGCGCCAGGTGATGTCCGTGCGCAGGGCCACCGGACCGCTGCTGGAACCGATGCTGGCCCTGGAGCGCGGTGCCCGCTTCGTCCGCCCCGAGACCGCGCCCTACCTGCGGGACGTCGCCGACCACGTGGCCCGGGTGAACGACCAGGTGGACGGCATGGACCGGCTGCTGTCCGACATCCTGAACGCCAACCTGGCGCAGGTCAGCGTCCAGCAGAACAACGACATGCGGAAGATCTCGGCCTGGGCGGCGCTGGCCGCCGTACCGACGATGATCGCGGGCATCTACGGGATGAACTTCGACCACATGCCCGAACTGCACCAGGTCTGGGGGTACCCGGCGGTGCTGGTGCTGATGGTGGTGGTCTGCCTGGTGCTGCACCGGGTGTTCAAGCGGCACGACTGGCTGTAGTGCCGCTTCCCCACCGGCCGTCCGGTTCGTCGGGCCCGTCCCGTCCGTCCCGTCCGTGCTGTCCGTCCCGTCCGTGCTGTCCCGTCAGGCCAGTCCGGCGCGCTCCAGCGCCTCGACGCCGGTGCGCAGCGCCAGGATCCGCTCGTCCAGGGTGAATCCGGACGGGGCCAGGGTGAGCGTGGTGACGCCCGCCTCGGCGTAGGCCTGCATCCGGTCGGCGATCCGGGCGGTGTCGCCGATCAGCGAGGTGGCGTCGATCAGGTCGTGCGGGACGGCGGCCGCGGCACCCGCGTAGTCCCTGGCGAGGTACTTCTCCTGGACCTCGTCGGCGGCCTGCTCGTAGCCCATCCGCCGGGCGAGCTGGTTGTAGAAGTTCTTCTCCTTGCTGCCCATGCCGCCGATGTAGAGCGCGGCGTACGAGCGCAGGCCGTCCACGCCGGCCTTGATGTCCTCGCCGACCGCGAGGTTCACGGTCGGGCAGAGGTCGAAGCCCTCCAGCGTCCTCCCGGACTTGGCGCGGCCGGCCGTCAGCGGGTCGACGGAGAGCGCGGCGTGCTCGGGCGAGAAGAAGATCCCGAGCCAGCCGTCGGCGATCTCACCGGTCAGCTCCAGGTTCTTCGGGCCGATCGCGGCGATGTACAGCGGGATGTGCTCGCGCACCGGGTGCACGGTGAGCTTGATCGGCTTGCCGGGGCCGCCGGGCAGCGGCAGCGTCCAGTGCGCGCCCTCGTGCACCAGGCGCTCGCGGGACATCGCCTTGCGGATGATCTCCACGTACTCGCGGGTGCGGGCGAGCGGCTTGTCGAACTTCACGCCGTACCAGCCCTCGGACACCTGCGGGCCGGAGACGCCGAGGCCGAGCCGGAACCGGCCGCCGGACAGGGTGTCCAGGGTCGCGGCGGTCATCGCGGTCATGGCCGGGGTGCGGGCCGGGATCTGGAAGATGGCCGAGCCGACGTCGATCCGCTCGGTCTTCGCGGCGACGAAGCTGAGCACCGTCGCGGCGTCCGAGCCGTACGCCTCCGCCGCCCAGCAGACCGAGTAGCCGAGCCGGTCCGCCTCCTGGGCGACGGCGATGTTGTCGGCGTCCATGCCGAGCCCCCAGTAGCCGAGGTTGATCCCGAGTCGCATCTGCCGCACCTTCCAGTGGGTTGGGGTTGCCAGCGAGGGTAGCCGTGCCCGCGCCGAACATGCTACTGACGGGTAGGAGTGGGTTGGGTCACACCGGTGCTGTTGATCGTTCTGCGGGTCGGCACCTCTGCCCGCGCACCGGCCGCTACGCTCAGCCGACGTGGGGAGCGCTCTCCCCACCTGCGCGTTCACAGGGCTGCCGGGCCTCCCGGGGCCACCGGCCAGTGAAGGGCCCGTCCGATGGAAAAGCGTCACCTCGGCCGCACCGGCCTGCAGGTCTCCCGGCTCGGCCTCGGCACCATGACCTGGGGCCGCGACACCGACGAGCACGAGGCGGCGGAGCAGCTCAAGGAGTTCGTCGACGCCGGCGGCAACCTGATCGACACCGCCGACGTGTACGCGGACGGCGGCGCCGAGTACCTGATCTCCCGGCTCACCGACAGCCTGATCCCCCGGTCCGAGCTCGTCATCGCCACCAAGGCCGGCAGCGTCCCGGAGTCCGCCCGCCGCTTCGACGGCTCGCGCGGCCACCTGCTCGCCGCCCTGGACGCCTCGCTGCGCCGGCTCGGCACCGACCACGTCGACCTGTGGCAGGTGCACTCCTTCGACCCCGCGACCCCGGTCGAGGAGACGCTCAGCGCCCTCGACATCGCCGTCTCCTCCGGGCGCGCCCGCTACGTCGGGGTCTGCGACTTCAGCGGCTGGCAGCTCGCCAAGACCGCCACCTGGCAGCACGCCCACCACGGGCGGGCGCCGCTGGCCGGGGCGCAGCTGGAGTACTCGCTGCTGCAGCGCGGCATCGAGCGGGAAGCCCTGCCCGCCGCGCTGGACGCCGGGGTCGGGGTGCTGGCCGGCTCGCCGCTCGGGCGCGGGGTGCTCACCGGCAAGTACCGGCACGGCGTCCCGCAGGACTCGCGCGGCGCCTCGCCCTACCTGACCGGGTTCGTCCAGCCGTACCTCGGGGAGCGCTCCCGGCGGATCGTGGACGCCCTCGCCACCGCCGCCGACGGGCTCGCCAGCAGCCCGCTGGCGGTCGCGCTGGCCTGGGTCCGGGACCGGCCCGGGGTGGCGAGCGCCCTGGTCGGGGCCCGGACGGTGGCCCAGCTGCAGGCGGCACTGTCGGTGGAGGCGCTTACGCTTCCGGATGAGATCCGTGGTGCGCTCGACGACATCTCGTCGCCGGTGCACCACTACCCGGACCAGGGGTGGACCGAGCTGTGACCCCCGGCCCGGGTTGTCGAGCAGAACCTGCAGTGGAGTGACCTTTGGAGCGGACGACGATGACTGACACGGGGAACGGCGCTCCGGAGGTGACCGCCGGGGCCAAGCTGACCCCGGAGGCGAAGGCCGCGAAGTTCGCGGAGCTGGCCCAGCGGATCCGCGGCATGCAGCCGGAGGACGCCGCGGATCGTGCCGCACGGGCGGGTGCCGCCCGCGCGGAGGCCTCGATGACGGAAGCCCCGACGGCGGAGGCCCCGGAGCCCGGAGGGTCGGAGCCCGAGGAGTCGGAGCCGGCCGCTCCGACCCCTGCCCCGACCGCCCCCGTCCGGGCCGCCCCCGTTCCGGCCCCGGCTCCCGCCCCGACCGCCCCCGCCCCCGTGGTGTCCGACCGGCAGCGCGGCGAGGTGCTCCGCGCCACCGTCGAGGTGCTGACCGCCGGCGGCGCCCCGGCCGAACTGGCGGCCGCCGCCGTAACCGCGCTCGGCGAGGAGGCACCCGCACGACTGCGCGAGGACCCGTGGGCGGTGCTGGGCCTGCCCGGCGTCCGGCCCGAGCACGCGGACGGCTTCGCCCGGGAGCTGCTCGGCCCCGGAGCCGGCCCGGGCGACGAGCGCCGCGCCCGCGCACTGGTGCCGTGGCTGCTGGAGCAGGCGGCGCTGCGCGGGCACTCGGCCCAGGAACTCGCCGAGGTGGCGGTCGGGCTCGACCGGCTCCGGATGCCCGAGCCGGCCACCGCGATCCAGGCCGCCGTCGAGGACGGGCGGGTGCTGTCCTTCCAGGAGGAGCTGACCGGCCCCGAGGCTCACGCGGCGGGGGGCGACGAGGAGGACGAGGCGCCGACCCGGACGCTGCTCGCCCTGGCGGGGCTGGCGATGGCCGAGGACAGCCTCGCCGAGAAGCTGCTCCAGCTGATGGCCACCTTCGTGCCGGGCGAGGACGCCGAGGAGACCGAGGACGCGGCCGAGGCTTCCGACGGGTCCGAGGACGCCGACGAATCCGAGCGGGCGGCCACCGACGCGGCGGCGGAGACCACCGAGGCCACCGCCGAACAGCCCCCCGTCGCCCCCGGCCCGGCCGCCTGGGCGGCCGCCGCCGAGGCGGCGCCGTCCTCCTCCTCGACCGCCCTGATCAAGGCCGTCGCCGAGCACGCCCTGGTGCTGCACACCGGCGGCGAGGCGGCCCGCGCCGAGCCGGCCGTACTGGTCGCCGCCGCCCGGGGCCTCGGGCTGCGGGCCTGGGCGGCCACCTGGACCGACCAGGGCCGGGACTCCTTCGCCGCGCTCGCCCGGGCGGGAGCCGGCGCCGAGGCCCCCGTGGTCACCCTCGCCGAGCTGCTCTCCGGTGCCGCCGGCCCCGGCCGCGCCCCGGACGGCACGCTCGCCCTGGACCTGCTGGTCGTGCTGGACGCCCCGCTGCTGGACGTCGAACTGGCCGCCACCGTCCTGGAGTCGCTGGCCGACGGCACCCGGCTGGTGCTCAGCGGCGACCCGGGCCAACTCTGGTCGGCCGGCCCCGGCCGGTTCTTCGCCGACCTGCTGGCCGCCAAGGCCTGCCCGGCGGTCTCCTCCCGCACCCCGGACTTCGGCCCGATCGGCGAGCTGGTCTCCGGCATCGGCATCGGCGAGCTCCAGCCGGTCGAGGCGCCGGACAAGGAGGTGGTCATCCTGACCGCGAAGGACGCCGGCGAGGCCGTCCACCGCGCCGTCCAGCTGCTCACCGACTCCATTCCGCGCGCGCTGGGCATCCCGGTCGAGCAGGTGGTGCTGCTCACCCCGGGCCACGGCGGCCCGGCCGGCACCCGCGCGCTGAACGCCGCCGCCAAGGCCCGGCTCAACCCCGGCCCCGGCCGCTTCGGCGGCTTCGACCCGGGCGACCGGGTGGTCGACTCCCCGGCACCGGGCATCACCCGCCCGGCCCGGGTGCTGGACGGCGACGCCGCCGGTCTGCACCTGGAGTACGCGGACGGCTCGCACCGGACCGTCCCGCCGGCCGAGGCCGCCCGGCTGCGGCACGGCTGGGCGCTGACCGTCCACCAGGCGCTCGGCCGGCGCTGGCCCGGCGCGGTCGTGGTGCTCCCGGAGGACGCCGCCCCGGCGCTCACCCGGCAGTGGGTCTACACCGCCTTCGGCCGCGGCGAGCGGCACCTGTCCGTGGTGCACGCGGCGGGCCCGGCGCTGGCCCACGCCGTCGCCGAGCGCCCGGCGCAGCCGCGCACCACCCGGCTGCGGGCGGTCCTCGCCGAGAACGCCGCCGCCTCCGAGTACTGAGCGGCGTGGGGGGGGGCCCCCCCCCCGGGGCGCCCGCGGCACGCCACCCGGGGGAATTAAAAAAAAAACAAACCCCCCCACACAAAAACAAAAAC
>NZ_JBHXTL010000153.1:0-20475 GCF_042677365.1 Kitasatospora sp. NPDC127116 | reverse complement strand
GTCAGGCCGTCGGAGGGTGCGGCGGCTGCGGCGGGACGGGCGGGGCGACGGGCGGGGCGACGGGCGGGGCCGGAGCGGCGGGGACGACCGGCGGGACGGCCGGCGCCGGGGGCACCTCCGGCGGCGCCGGCGGGACCGGGGGCAGCGGGGCGGCGGGGGAGCCGATCACCGGGAGGTCCGGCAGGGTCGGATCGTGGTCCTCGTCCTCCTCCGCGGCCGGTCGGCCGGCCGGCCGCGGAGCGATCACCGGCAGGTCCAGCGCGGTGGGGGTCTGCTCGGCCTCCTCGACGGCGGTGGCCGGCGGGTCGATCGGCAGCACGGCGACGGTGATGTTGTCGTGGCCGCCGGCCGCGACCGCGAACTTCACCAGGGTCTGTGCGGTGGCGAGCGGCTCGGTGCGGGCGTCCGGGCGCACGTAGTACGCCAGGTCGGTGGCCGCCTCGGCGTAGTTCCACAGCCCGTCGGTGCAGATCAGCACCACCCCGGGGACGTGCGGGGTGAAGTCGAGGGTGTGCGGCACGACCTCCTCGGCGTCGGCGCCGAGCCAGCCGGTGATCGCGTGCGCGCGGGGGTCGGAGTAGGCCTCGGCCTCGCTCATCAGCCCGGCCTCGACCATCCGGGCCGCCCAGGAGTCGTCCTGGGTGAGCCGGAAGGGCTCGGCGGCGGCGCGGTCGTCCGGGATCCAGTACGCCCGGGTGTCGCCGACCCACCCGATGGTGACCCGTCCGCCCGCGGCTATGGCGCTGACGTAGGTGCAGGCGGGCGCGTTGAGGTCGGGGCGGGTGGGGCCGGCGCCGTCGGTGGCGAGGTCGGCGACGGCCTTGGCGGCGTCGGCGATGGCCTGGTGCATCGCCCGGTTCGGGTCCCGGCCGGCCTCCAGGGCGGTCAGCAGCGATTCGGAGGCGGCGTCCACGGCCGTCTCCGAGGCCTCGTCCGGGCGGTCGGAGGAGGAGACGCCGTCGCACACCACGGCGACCACGACCGGCTCGCCGCCGGGCAGCGAGGTCGCGGCGACGGTGAAGGAGTCCTCGTTGCGGTGGTGGCGCACGCCGCGGTCGCTGACCCCGGCGACGCCCCCGAGCGACTTCTCCATGTGGTCGCGCGGGCGCGGCTGGGCGCCGCCGCAGCCCTCGCAGTAGCCGTCCGGGGCGACCTGCGGCTGCCCGCAGTGCACGCAGACCGGCCCGCGCGGCGACGGTACGGCCTCGCCGCGCGCGGCGGCCCAGCTCGTCGGCATCGAGCCGGGGGCCGCCCGGCCGTTCCGGCCGGTCCCGCAGGAGCCGCAGAAGGCGTCCTCCTGGTCCATCGGCTCCGAACAGCTCGGGCACTCGGTCTGCTGCGGCATCTGCTACACCCACGTCCTGGGACGGGCACGGTTGGCCCGTTCCACCATCTCGATCCTGATCTCGGCCCGGTCGGCCAACCGGGCGAGTACCCGGTAGGACTGTTCCAGGGCGAAGCGCAGTTCCCGCTCCTGTGCGGGACGTCCCAGTACCACCAGGTCGGTGGCCCTTCGGCCGGCGGCCGCCTCGGCGCCGACCCAGCCGAGGGCCGCGTCGAGCACCTCGACCGCGAGCTCCTCGCGGCGGCGGGAGTCCAGCCGCAGCGCGGTCAGCTGCGCGGAGCTCGCGCCGAGGTCGAGGGCCAGGTCGTCGGTGGCCGGGCGCTCGCGCAGCCGGGCCCGGACGGCGGCGATCCGGGCGGCCGTGTACTGGTTGGAGGTGGCCGGGACGGTCTCCAGGACGCGGACCGCGCCGGTCCGGTCCTCCTCGGCCAGCCGGACCCGGGCCAGCCCGAAGGCGGCGCTCAGGTAGGCGTGGTCGGTGGCCCACACCAGTCGGTAGAACTCGGCCGCGTCGCCGCCGTCGGCGAGCAGTTCGGCGCAGATGGCGAGGGCCAGCTTGGGGGCGGCCTCGCCGGGGAAGGCGTCGTAGACCGCGTCGAAGGCCTCCGCGGCGGCCCGCAGCGCTGCGACTCGCCCGCTCGCCTCCGGGCGCTCCTGTCCCGGCGCCGACGGTCGTCGCTCCCTCGCTCCTGCGTCGCTCCCTCGCTCCTCGCTCTCGGTGCCGGCGCGCCCTTCGGTTCGGGGCGCGGCCTCGCTGCCGACCAGCGCGGTCAGGCCGCGGTACCAGACCACCCGCCAGTCGTCCGGCTGGTCCTGTTCCAGTTCGGCGAGGCGGCGCACGGCGTCCGGGTGGCGGCCGAGTTCGAGCAGGGTGCGCAGTTCGCGCAGCCGGCTCTCGACCGAGACGGTGGGCGCGGCGGCCAGCGCGGCGAGCGTCTCCTCGGGGTCGGGGGTGACCAGGACGGCCAGGAAGCCGGCGTTGGGGTCGCCGGGGTCGACCCGGGGGACGGGCAGCGCGAGGGCGGCGGCGGCCGGGTCCAGGGGGGCCACCCGGAGCTGTCCGGCCTGTTCGGTGGGCAGCACCAGCTCGGTGTCGACGACGCGCAGTTCGGGGCCGAACAGGGTGGACGGCGCGGGCCGGGGCCGGTCGTCCTGGAGGGCCATGATCTCCCGCAGCACGCCGGTGAGCTGGTCGGCCATCTCCTCGGCGGAGGCGAAGCGGCGGGCCGGGTCCGGGTCGGTGGCGCGGACCAGGAAGCGGTAGTAGGACTCGTACCGGGCGAAGGCCTCGACCTGCTCGGGGCCGGGCAGCGAGTCGCGGTAGGTGCCGCTGTAGCCCTGGAAGTCGAAGGTGAGCACCGCGAGGGTGCGGGCCACGGTGTACAGGTCGGAGGCGACGGAGGGGCCGTCGGTGGCGATCTCCGGGGCCTGGTAGCCGATGGTGCCGTAGATCGGGCCGTCGTCGTCGAGCCGGCGGACCGCGCCCATGTCTATGATCTTGAGCGTGTCGCCGCTCTGGATCACGTTGTCGATCTTGAAGTCGCAGTACACCAGGCCCCGGCCGTGCAGGTACCCCAGGGCCGGCAGCGCCTCCAGCGCGTAGGCGATCGCCTGCTCGACCGGCAGCGGCTCGCGCCGGCCGTCCGCGGTGCGGCGCTCGTTGGCGATGTCCTTGAGCGACTTCCCGCCGACGTACTCCATCACGATGTAGCCGTCGGTGGCGCCGGTGCGCAGGTCGGGGTGCTCGGCGAAGTTGATGATCCGGACGATGTTCGGGTGGTCCACCTCGGCCAGGAAGCGCCGCTCGGCGACGGCCACCGCGAGCGCGTCCTCGTCGCCGGTGTCCAGCAGGCCCTTGAGCACCACCCACTTGTCGTTGACCCGCCGGTCCACCGCCAGGTAGATCCAGCCGAGCCCGCCGTGCGCCAGGCAGCCCACCACCTCGTACTGCCCGCCGACCAGGTCGCCGCGGCGCAGCTTGGGCGTGAACGAGTACGGCGTGCCGCACTTGGTGCAGAAGCCGTCCGGGCGGCCCGGGCTGCCGTTCTTCTCCCGGCCCACCGGGGCCTCGCACTTGGAGCAGAACCGCTTGCGCTCGGGCACCTCGGGGTTGGCCAGCACCGCCCGGGAGGGGTCGGCCGCCTCGACGGTCGGCACGGTGACCAGGCCGGCGCCCAGCCGGCTGCGGGTGCCCGCGGTGCCGCCGCCCCGGGTGGAGCGGACCGAGAGCGAGCGGCCGCTGCCGGTGCGGGTGGAGCGGTGCGAGCGGGAGCGGCCGGACATCGTACGGGCCGAGCCGGTGCGGGCCGACATCGAACGGGCCGGGCCGGTGGGGCCGTGGCCGGAGCCGGGGGAGACCCGGGCGGAGGGGACGTACGGCTGGGTGACGCCGGTGTCGCCGCCGGGCGGGGTCAGGCCGCACTCGTCGCAGTAGCCGTCCGGGTCGATGGTGCCGGAGCAGTCGCGCGGGCAGGGCGAGCCGGGGCCGGCGGACGCCGGTGCTCCGGTTGCCGGTGCTCCCGTCGTCGGTGCTCCCGTCCCCGCGGTCCCCGTCGTCGCCCCCCCGGGCGTGGCGGTGGTCCTGGCCGCCGGGGCCAGCCCGCACTCGTCGCAGTAGCCGTCGGCGTCGATCCTGCCGCTGCCGGAGCACTCCGGCCGTTCGCACGTCCCGCCCATCAACCTCAGCCCCCCTGAACCTCTCCGTCGGCCGGCGGCCGGCCGGCCGCCTCCTGAGCCTGCCCGGTTCCGGCCTCGGTGTGGGCCGGCCGCAGCGACTGCTGGAACCGGGCCACCGCGGCGGCCGCCGCCCGCAGGTCGCAGGGCGCGCTCCACAGCAGCCAGCGCGCCTTCTCGTACCGCTCGATCACTTCCGGGTCCTCGGAGACCCGCAGCCGGGCCGCCATCGCCTTGTAGGCGTCCAGCCGGCCGCGCAGCTCGGCCCGGACGGCCAGCGGCTGGGTCACCTCGGTGAGCGACTGCCGGGCCCGGGTCAGCTCCTTGGCGGCGGCGTCCTCCAGCGTGTCCAGCAGCGGTGCCAGCCGGCCCCACTGCCCGGCCTGGCGCAGGTCCAGCGCCGCGACGATCCGCTCGCGCAGCGCCGAGGCCGGTCCGGGCACCGCCGGGACGTCGCTGGACGCTATCTTCGCCAGCACCTCGCCGCGCGCCCGGCGCGCCTCGGCCAGGGTGGCGTCGGCCCGCTGGAGCAGGTCGCCGACGCCCTGGAGGCGGTCCTCGGCCTCGTCGCGCAGCCGCAGCAGGTCCTCCAGCTCCAGCCGGACGCCGTCCAGCGCCCGCCCGGCCCGGTCGAACCGCTCGGTGTCCACCACCCCGGCCGGGCCGGCGAAGGCCGAGCCCTCCGGGACCGTGCCGCGCTGGGCGGGCACCCGGGCCGGGCGCCACAGCGCCAGCGGGTCCCCGCGCACCTCGGTGCGCAGCTCGGTGAGGTCCTTCTCGAGGCCGGCCAGGTCGTCGCCCAGCGGGTGGGCGCCGGTGCGCACGCCGAGCGAGGCGGCCAGGGTGCGCACCCGCTGGAGCTCGGCCAGCAGCAGGTCGATCCGGGCCGGCAGCGCCGACCAGACCGCGTCGGCGGCGCTGACCACCTCCAGCACGGTGGCGTACCAGGAGTTCATCCGGGTCATCAGCGCGTCCAGGCTGATCCGTTCGACCAGCTTGGCGGGCGCGCCGAGCACCTGGGGGCCGTCCGGCACCACCCCGCCCGGGACGGTCACCGCGTCGCCGGTCAGCAGTTCGCTCAGCTCGGCGAGTTCGGGTGTGCCGGGCTTGGCCTTGCGGGCCCGGACGGCCCGGGCCGAGGCCAGGGCCTCGGAGTAGCGGTCGAACAGCGCCCAGAGCAGCGGCAGTCCCTTGCCGGCGACCGACCAGCGCTCCAGGGTGCGCCCGGACAGCTCGGCGCCGTCCAGCAGCCGCAGGCCCGGGTGGTCCTGGAGGGCGAGCAGCGCCGATTCGACCGCGTCCCGCTCCGCGCCGAGGCGGGCGAGCGCGCGGTCGACCTCCTCCCGGCTCAGTACCGGGCCAGCCGATGCCGCCACCGCGGTGTCCTTCCTTCCTCGCGTGCGATCCCGACGTACCTGACGTGCTCGACGTACCGGACGTGCGGTCCCACGACAACCCCCGTGTCCACCACCGGTCTCCCCGTGGTGATCGTCCCGAACCCTAGCCGGTGGCCGTTCGGGCGGAGCGGGCGCGGGGCGTCAACGTGCCGTCGACGCCCCGCTGACGGATCGTGCGCCAGCTCTCCCGCGCCGTCCCCCGCGCCGTTCTGCGCCGTCCCGCGCGCCGCCCCCGGACCTGCCCCGACGCCGGATCAGTGCGGTGCGGGCCAGTAGTGCTCGGCCTCGTTGAGCATGTACGGCTTGAGCCAGCGTTCGTACGAACGGGTCCAGTCGCCGCGCGCGTAGTAGTCGGCCAGGACCTGGTTGACCCGGGCGGTCAGGTCGGTGCTGTCCTTCAGCATGGCGACGCCGATCACCTCCGGCTGGGCCTCGCCGTCCACGATCCGCACGGTCTGGTCCTGCGCGGCCTGGCCGGCCGCCAGGCCGTTGTCGGTCATGGTGGCGTCGACCTTGCCGAGCTGCATCAGGACCAGGCAGTCCAGCTGGTTCTCCACCGTGACGACCTGCCGGGCGGTCTTCTTCTCCTTGACCACGGTCAGCGCGGTGGAGCCGTCGGCGGCGCAGACCGCCTTGTCCTTGATCGCGTCGTCGATGTTCTTCGCCGGCGACGACTTCGGCACCAGGACGCGCTGGCTGATGTTGAAGTACGGCTTGGAGAAGGCGACGTCCTCCATCCGCTTGCAGTTGATCGTCATGGTGCGGACGATCAGGTCGACCCGGCCCTTCTTGATGGCGTCGATCCGGTCGGCCGTGGCCACCGGCTTGAGCACCACCTTGTCCGGGTCGCCCATGACGGCCGCGCCGATCGCCCGGGCGAGGTCGATGTCGAAGCCCTCGATCTGGCCGGTGTTCGGGTTGCGGGCGCCCCAGCGGTAGCTGTTCTGGTCCACGCCGATCACCAGGCTGCGCCGGGCCTTGACGGCCTTCACGGCCGGGCCGTCGTCGGTGCTCGGCGGCACGCTCCGGTAGACGTCGCAGCCGTCGGCCTGGTCCTGCTGGTCCTGGTGCACGGCCAGCGGCGCGGCGGTCGTGGCCGCCGGCGCGGCGCCGACCGGGCCGCCCCCGGTGAGCACGGCCGTACCGGCCGCCAGCAGCGCGAGCGCGGCGGCGGTCCTGGTCCTTCTCCTCGATCCGCTGGATCCTCTGGTGTGCATCGCGTCTCCCCCTCTGCCCGTCACCGGTACTCGGCCAGTCGCCGGCCCAGGCCCCGCAGCGCGGCGGTCGCGGCCACCAGGCCGAGCAGCGCGGCGGCGACGGCGGCGGCGCGCAGGTCCCCGCCGGTGCCCTCGGCGGCCTTGTCGAAGCGGTCCTGCTCGATGTCGGCGGCCCGGGCGAGCGCCTTGTCGGTGGCGTTGAAGGCGGCGTCGGCGGTGGCCGCGTCGCCCTTGGCCGTCACGGTGGCCTCCAGGGCGCCCTGGTAGTCGGCGTTGTCGACCTCCAGGGTCCGGGCGGCGTCGTGCCGCCGGCGCCACTCCTCGAACTGCTTCGAGGCGTCCACGACGCTCGGCACGGCGGCCGACGGCGCCAGCCGGACGGCCTGCGGCAGGGAGCCGTTGGACCGGTCCGGCGGGAGGTCCTTGGCCCCGGCCAGGTGTTCGGTGGCCTTCGTCCACTGGTCGGCGTACCTGGTGGTCGAGCCGCGGGCGACGAAGTGCAGGTTCTCCGCCAGCCGGGCGGTCAGTACGTCCACCCGGGCGGTGTTGAGCGCCCGCAGCGGGGCCGCGCCCTCGCGGTTGCTCCGCTGGAGCGCCGAGCTGGTGGTCAGCCCGGTGACGGTGAGCCACAGGGCGCCGGACAGGACGGCGGCGGTGGCGCCCAGCAGCCCGATGTTGAACACCCGGTTGGTGCGGCGGAACAGCGTCAGCTGCACCCAGGCCAGCGCGGCCAGGGCGACCAGCGCCAGGCCGTACGCCGCCCACGGCACCGCTCTGGCCTCGGCGTAGTCGTCGGACAGCTCCCGGTCCTCGACGGCGGCCAGTTCGGCGGCGGTCGGCAGCAGGACGGTCTGCATCTGTTCGGAGGCGTACCGCAGGTAGGCGCCGCCGAGCGGTATGCCCTGCCGGTTGTCGGCCCGCGCGGTCTCCACCAGGCCGGCGTACACCGGGAGTTGCTGGTTCAGCCGGGCGAGCGAGCCCTGCGCGGGCGAGGTCGCGGTGGTCCGGGCGGCGGCCTGGGCGATCAGCTTGGCGGCGGTGGCGATGTCCTGCTCGTAGCGGTTGCGGACCTCGTCGGGCTCGGCGCCGGCCAGCAGGAAGCCGCTGGCCGCGGTGGTGGCGGCGTCGGCCAGGTTGCGGTGGATCTCGGCGGCGTCCCGGCTGAGCGGCTGGCTGTACGAGACCACCCGGTCGGCGGCCTGGGCCCTGGTCTCCAGTTGCCAGGCGGTGAGCCCGCCGAAGGCCACGGTGAGCACCGCGAGCACCACGCCGGCCAGCCGAAGCCGGCCGGGGGGTGTGCGGGTGGCCTGCGCGAGCCGGGCGCGCACGCCGGTGGCGACGGCCGCCGGAGGGCGCTTCGCGGGCGCCCCGCCGGGTCTGGGTGCCGGGGGCGCCCCGCCGGACTTCGCGAGCGGGGCCGATCCGGGGACGGCCGGTGCCCCCGGTGCGGCCGTCGCCACCGCTGCGCCCGGCGCCCCCGGCAGCTGGTTCGGCCGTGCCGGGAACGCGGCGCCGGACGCGCCGCTGCCTACTGGTGTTGCCACCCGCCTCATCCTCCCCTGGGGCCGGGCCCGTTCCCGGGGCCCGACCGATGGCAGCAGTATGGCCGTGACTCCCCCCGGCCACACCTGACTTGCGCCGATCTTGAGCATGTCGTGCACGTTCCCGGGACGGCCGGTACCACTGGTGCGGCGGGTGCCGCCGGTACCGCCCGTGCCGTCGGTCCGGCCCTTTCGGCCCGGGCCGCTCCCACCGGTCGTCCCGAGAGGTGGCGAACCGTCCGACGCGGGCCGCACCCTACGCGGTTCCCCCGGCCGGGCGGAGCGCGGGGGTCCGGTCGAGGGCGCGCAATCCCGGGTGCGGCGACCCCTCGCTCCGTACGATGGAGGTATGCGCCTGCTTGGAACGATCTCGCCCGACCGCCCGCTGCTCGTCGTCGCCGTGCGCGAGGAGGCCGCCCACCTGGACGACCGCCTGCCCGTGCTGCTCACCGGGATCGGGAAGGTCAACGCCGCCGTCGCGCTGGCCACCGTCCTCGCGCAGGGCGAGAAGCCGTCCGAGGTGATCAACCTCGGCACGGCCGGTGCGCTGCGCCCCGGCTGGGAGGGCACCCACCACGTGGTCCAGGTGATCCAGCACGACCTCGACACCGCCGCCCTGCACGCGCTCACCGGGCGTGAGTACGGCGCCCCGCTGGTGATCGGCAAGGGAGACGGCCCGGTGCTGGCCACCGGGGACCTCTTCGTCTCCGACGCGGCCGCCCGCGACCGGCTCGCCGAGCACGCCGACCTGGTGGACATGGAGGGCTACGCCGTCGCCACCGTCGCGCACCGGGCCGGGCTGCCGGTGCGGCTGGTCAAGCACGTCAGCGACGAGGCCGGGGACGGTGCGGAGCACAGCTGGAAGGAGGCGGTCGACGACTGCGCCCGGAAGCTGGCCGACTGGGTGGTCGCCCAGGGATGGTGACGCCCGCTCAAGGCGGCGCCTGCCCAGGGTGACGCCTGCTCAAGGGGCGTGCCTGCTCAGGGTGACGCCTGCTCAAGGGGCGCAGGGGTGTGGAACGGGGTGGGAGGGCGACGGCCCTCCCACCCCGCTTCCGTGCGCCCGCGCGTCACTGCTCCCGGAAGTCCGTGAGGTCCAGGGCCGCCAGCCGCTCCGGGTCGGTGAGCACGTCGATCGCGACGATCGCGCCGTCCACCACGGTGAAGGCCATGATCGACAGCGCCCGGCCGTTGTCGCCGACGACCACCGCGCCGGCGGCGCCGTTGACCAGCGCCGGGCGGGCGAACGGCGACAGCGTGCCCCACAGGACGGCCTGGCCGGCCACCGTGCCGGCGCCCGAGAGCACCACCGTGTGCCGGGCCATCGCCGTGCCGCCGTCCGAGCGCAGCACCACGTCCGGGTCGAGCACGGCGACGAGCGCGTCCAGGTCGCCGTTGCGGGCGGCGGCGAAGAAGGCGTCCACGGCCCGCCGCTGCCGGCCGAGGTCCGGGTCGGGCGCGGGCGCCTGCCCCTGCACCTTGCGCCGGGCCCGGCTGGCCAGCTGGCGGGTGGCGGCGGCGGTCCTCTCGATCAGCGGGGCGATCTCCTCGAACGGCACCGCGAAGAGGTCGTGCAGCACGAAGGCGACCCGCTCGGCCGGTGACAGCGACTCCATCACCACCATCAGCGCCAGCCCGACCGAGTCCGCGAGCATCACCTCCTGCTCGGGGTCCACGACGCCCTCGCGCCGCAGCAGCGGGTCCGGGATGCGCGGCGGGCCCGGCTCGCCGTCCGGCCCGGCGGGTTCCAGCGGCTCCTCGCGGCGCTGGGCGCGGGTGCGCAGCAGGTTCAGGCAGACCCGCGAGACCACCGTGGTGAGCCAGCCGCCGAGGTTGGCCACGCCGGCGGTGTCGGTGCGGTCGTAGCGGAGCCAGGCCTCCTGGAGGGCGTCCTCGGCCTCGCTGATCGAGCCGAGCATCCGGTACGCGACGGCGCGCAGGTGCGGGCGCTGCTCCTCGAAGAGCGCGGCCCGGGCAGAGCTCTCGTCCACCTTCTCGTCCACGTGTCACATTCCTTCGTCGCCGGGGGTCAGGGCAGCAGGAGCCACCCAACAACGGCCGCGGCGGGGAGATCAACTCCCGGCCCGGGACGAAACGGAGACGATCATGACGAAGCACACCGTGCTGGTCACCGGCGGGACCGGAACCCTGGGCCGGCAGGTGGTCCCGCTGCTGCGCGCGGCCGGGCCGCCGGTGCGCGTGCTCAGCCGGCAGGACCGTCGGGACGCCGACGGCGTGGCGTACGTGCGCGGCGACCTGCTCGGCGACCCGGCGACGGCGGCCCGGCAACTGGACGCGGCGCTGGCCGGGGTGGACACCGTGCTGCACCTGGCCGGCGGCCCCAAGGGCGACGACGTCGCCACCCGGCTGCTGGTCGCCGCCGCGCGGCGGGCCGGGGTGCGGCACCTGGTGTACATCTCGGTGATCGGCGCGGACCGGCTGCCGCTCGGCTACTTCCGGGCCAAGCACGCCGCCGAGCGGGCGGTGGCCGACTCGGGCCTGCCGTACACGATCCTGCGGGCCGCGCAGTTCCACGACCTGGCGTTCACGGTGGCGGAGAAGATGGCCCGGCTGCCGCTCGTCCCGGCCCCCGGCGGGGTGCGCTGGCAGCCGGTGGACGTGCGGGAGGTCGCCGCCCGGCTGGTGGAGCCGGCGCTGGACGGGCCGGCCGGGCCGGTGCCCGACCTGGCCGGCCCCAGGGTGTACGAGATGGGCGAGCTGACCCGCGGCTACCTCGCGGCGCGCGGCCGCAGCCGCCGGCACGTGCCGCTGCGGGTGCCGGGCAGGGTCGGGCGGGCGTACCGGGCGGGGGAGAACCTGGCCCCGGCGGGGGCCGAGCACGGGCGGCGGACCTGGGAGGAGTACCTGGCGGAGCGGCTGGCGGGCTGAGGAGTGTCCGTGGCGGTCCGTGGGGTCGAGGAGAGCGCGGAGGCGGCGGAGGAGGGCACCGCGTACGAGCCGCTGTTCAGGCCTTAGCCGCCCGGAGCACCTGCTCCGTCATCACGACCTTGGCGAAGCGCATCGCGTGCAGGGTGGTGGCCGTGGCGCGGGCGAGGTCGGCGGCGGGGACGGTGGTGCCGTCGGGGCCGGTCATGTCGAAGGAGTGCATGGCGTCGACGGGGAAGACCGCGTCGTAGCCGAGGTTGCCGGCCATCCGGGCGGTGGTCTCGTTGCACACGTTGGTGATGATCCCGGTGACCACCACCTGCCGGGCGCCGCGCTCCTGGAGCCAGGCGTGCAGGTCGGGGGTGCCGTAGAAGGCGCTGTTGACGGTCTTGGTGACGTGCAGGGCGGGGGTGACGTCGGCGACGAAGTCCTTCAGCCCGTGCCCCGGGGTGCCCTCGGCGAGCGGGCCGGCCGGGGAGGTGTGCTGCACGGTGACGATCGGGCGGCCGGTGGCCTGCCAGGCGGCGATCAGCTCGGCCATCCGCTGCTCGGCCCGCGGGTTGTCGCGGGGGCCCCAGAAGGCGGTGTCCTCGAAGCCCTTCTGGACGTCGATGAGCAGCAGGACGGCGTCCTGGTCGAGGGTGAGGGGGGCGTCGAAGGCGTCGGTGTTCGTCATGCCGTCCATGGTGGTCGGGGTCGTCGGGCGGGCGTGATGGGCAGCGGGGCCACCCATCGATAGGTTCCTGCCATGCGAACGGTGGGTTGTCTGATCTTCGACGGTGTCCGGGCCTTCGACTACGCGGTGATCGGCGAGGTGTGGGCGAACCGGACCTCCCGGCCCGGCCTGCCCGCCTTCGACCTGCGGGTCTGCGGGCCGGAGGGCGCCCGGGTGCGGCTGGGCGGCGGGCTGGAGCGGGTCCCCGACCACGGGCCGGCGGCGCTGGCCGCCTGCGACCTGGTGGTGGTGCCGGGCGTCGAGGACCCGGCCGCCCGGCGCGGCCCGGAGATCCTGGACGCCCTGCGGGCCGTGGCCGCCGCCGGCGTCCCGGTCGCCTCGCTCTGCGCGGGCGCCTTCGTCCTCGCCGAGGCCGGCCTGCTGGACGGCCGGGAGGCCACCACCCACTGGGCGCTCGCCCCCGAACTCGCCCGCCGCTTCCCGGCGGTGACGGTCCGGCCCGAGGTGCTCTTCACCGGCGGCGACGGCCTGTGGACCTCGGCGGGCGTCGCGGCGGGCATCGACCTCTGCCTCCACCTCGTCCGCACCGCCCACGGCCAGCAGGCCGCCGCCGCCATCGCCCGGGCCATGGTCACCGCGCCCTTCCGGGCGGGCGGCCAGGCCCAGTTCATCCCCTCCCCGGTCCCGGACGCCGCCGCCGGTGACGATCCGCTGGCCCGGCTGCGGGCCGAGGTCGCGGCCTCCCTCGACGCTCCCTGGACGGTGCGCCGGATGGCCGCCGCCGCCCTGATGTCCGACCGCACCTTCGCCCGCCGCTTCACCGCCACCACCGGCACCACCC
Source organism: Kitasatospora sp. NPDC127116 (assembly GCF_042677365.1). Lineage (NCBI taxonomy): Bacteria > Bacillati > Actinomycetota > Actinomycetes > Kitasatosporales > Streptomycetaceae > Kitasatospora > Kitasatospora sp. NPDC127116. The sequence continues at coordinate 7,899 of NZ_JBHXTL010000153.1, read as the reverse complement.
CGATGCGCTGGCTCCTCGACCAGCGCGTCCTCACCGCCCAGCGGCTCCTGGAGGAGACCGACCTGCCCGTCGACACCGTCGCCACCCGCTGCGGCTTCGCCTCGGCGGTCTCCCTGCGGCCGGTCTTCACGGACCGGGTGGGCGTCGCCCCGAGGGAGTACCGCCGGGCCTTCCGCGGCCGCGAGGAGGGGTAGCGGGGAGGGCCGGCGGCAGCGAGGGCCGGGCGTGCGGGCCTGCGGGGTGGCGGCCCTCGGCGCCGCCACCCCCGGGATTCGCCGCCCTCAGGCCGTGGCGGCTTCGCGCAGGCGTTTCTTGTCGGGCTTGCCGACGGGCGTCAGCGGGATCTCGTCGACCAGGTGGAGCGCCTCGGGGGCGAAGATCCGGCCCTTGCGCTCGGTGACGAAGGCGCGGAGTTCGTCGAGCCGCGGCCGCTGCCCCGGGGCGGGGACGACGGCGACGTGGACGTGCTCCGTCTCCTGGTCGTCGCGGACGCCGAAGACCGCGCAGCGGGCGACGGTCGGGTGGGTGAGGAGGAGGTCCTCCACCTCGGACGGGTAGACGTGCCCGCCGACCACGATGATCAGGTCCTTGACCCGGTCGGAGAGGTAGAGGTAGCCGTCCTCGTCGAAGTAGCCGACGTCGCCGGTGTTCAGCCAGCCGTCCCGCAGCACGGCGGCGGTGAGGTCGGGCCGCTTCCAGTACCCGGCCATGATGCCGTCGGAGCGCAGGTGGACCTCGCCCTGTTCGCCGGTCGGCAGGTCGGTGCCGTCGAGGGAGCGGATCGCCACCTCGACGCCCGGGGCGGGCCGGCCGACCGGGACCTGGACGCTGTCGGGGCCGATCCGGTCGTGCTCCTGCGGGGTGAGGTAGGAGATCAGCTGCGCCTCCGACATCCCGTAGACGCCGACCAGGACGGGCCCGAACACCTTGAGCGCCTCGCGGATCCGGGTCGGCGAGGCGGCGCTGCCCCCGTAGAGGATCTGCCGCAGGCTGGACAGGTCGGTGCGGCCGATCGCCGGGTGGTCGAGCAACTGGTGGAGCAGCGCCGGCAGCACCCAGAGGTCGGTGATGCGTTCGCGTTCGACGGCGGCCAGGACCGCGCCGGGGTCGAAGGAGCGCTGGAGGACCACCGTGCCGCCGCGCTGGAGGGTCAGGTCGGACATGATCCCGGCGAGGTGGGCGAGCGGGGTGGCGGCGAGGAGGCGGGGCGCGCCGTCGACCGGGTCGCTGCCGACCGGGGCGTCGAAGACGCGGCGGTAGGGCCCGTGCAGGCTGAGGATGCCCTTCGGGATGCCGGTGGTGCCGCCGGTGTGGCGGATGCCGAGGTCGTCCTCCGGGCCGATCCGGACGTCCGGCGGTTCGGCGGGGCGGTGGGCGGCGGCGGCGATGACGTCCTCGCCGAGGGCGCCGGGGGCGCGGTCGGCCGGCCCCGGGCCCAGGGTGAGGACGGTGGGCCCGTCGAGCAGCGGGAGCAAGCGGGCGGCCGAGGCGTACCGTTCGGCGTCCACGAGCAGGAGGGTCGTGTCGACGCTCGCCGTGATCTCGGCCAGGACCGGCTCGCTCATGCCGTCGTACAGGTTCACCACCCGGGCGCCCGCGAGGCCGGCCGCGTACCGGGCGACGAGGGCCTCGGGGGTGTTGCCGGTCAGCAGGGTCACGGTGGTGCCGAGGGCGGCGCCCCGGGCGATCAGCTCGTGGGAGAGGCGGTAGGCGGCGGCGGCGAGGTCGCCGGCGGTGATCCCGGCGCCGTCGGCGGTGACGACGGCCCGCCGGTCGGGGTCGGAGGCGAGGGACCGGAGGATCAGGGCGGGGCCGCTGACGAACTCCGCGTCGCCCATGGCTACTTCTTCCTTGCAGTTTGCAACCATGGCCACAGGCTAACCCCACCCGCACCGTCGTGCCGGGGATGTTCCGCCGGTAATTGGCGTGAACGCATCGCCATCGGCGCAATCATGACGGTCCGTCATGTCAATGGCGTCGCGCTCGCCGCCCCGTCCGGGTGAACCATCGGGGGCCCGGTGCGGCGCACCGCTCAGAACGCCGCCGGGGGCCGCAGGGCGAGGTCGGTGGCGGTGGCCCAGTGCTCGGTGGCGGCGGTGACGATCACGCAGCCCTGCTGGGAGGGGAGCCGGGGGACGAGGGCGCTGCGGCAGCCGTGGCTGTGGTTGACCTCGACCGGGACGCGGACGCCGTGGAGCAGGACCTCGCCCGGAGTGGGCGGGCCGTCGAGCGGGGCGAGGTGGGTGCGCGGGTCGAGGCGGTCCGAATTCGCCAGGAAGGTGGAGAGTTGGGACTGCGGGGTGGTGAGGGAACCCACCCGGTGGCCGGCCGGAACGGGGCGCGAGGTCTGGACGACGGCGACGAGTTCGCCGTCCAGGTGGTAGTTGAGGTCGAGGTGGCAGAGGTAGCCGTCGGAGGACAGCCGCCCCAGCAGGAAGGACCACCCGGGCGGAGCGGCGCGGAGCGCGGCGATCTGCTCGCCCCACTCCTCGGCGGTCTCGCGGTGGGTCGGTATGCGGATGCTGCGCGGGCCGGTGTCGCGGAACAAGGGCTTTCCCAACGAGTGGTGGCTGATCGGTCGTTGGGACGAGTATGCGGGTGGCGCCCGGCAGTTCGGGGGCGGACCGCTCGGTAGGCTCGGGCGCGGTCCAGAAGTGATCCGTTCCGGACGAGGAGTGATCCGTGGCGACGTACGTTCTGATCCATGGCGCGGCGGCCGATGCCTGGTACTGGGGGCCGCTGGCGGCCGAGTTGCGCGGGCGGGGCCACGAGGTGGTCGCGCCGGACCTGCCGTGCGACGACGACGCGGCCGGGCTCGCCGAGTACGCGGACGCGGCGGTGGCGGCGGTGGCGGCCGTCGGGGACGGGCCCGGCGAGCTCGTGGTCGTCGCGCACTCGTTCGGCGGCTTCACCGGCCCGCTGGTCTGCGCGCGGATGCCGGTGGACCTGCTGGTCATGCTGCACGCCCAGGTGCCGGCGCCCGGGGAGACACCGGGCGAGTGGTGGGAGAACACCGGCTACTGGGCGGCCCGCCGCGAATCCGACCGCAGCAGGGGCGTGGCAGAGGGCGCGGAGGAGGACGAACGCGCCCTGTTCCTGCACGACACCCCGGCCGCGCTGGCCGAGGAACTCCTCGCGAAGCACGGGCGGCGGCAGTCCGCGACCCCGTTCGGGACGCCGTGGCCGCTGGAGGCCTGGCCGCAGGTGCCGACCAGGTACCTGCTGGCCACCGGCGACCGGTTCTTCCCGCCCGCGTTCCTGCGGCGGCACGTCGAGGAGCGGCTCGGCTTCCGCCCGGACGAGATGCCGGGCGACCACCTCCCCATGCTCGGCCACCCGCAGGAGCTGGCCGAGCGACTGGAGGCGTACCGGGCCGGGCTGTAGCCGCCGCGCGGCAGCGGGGGATCAGGTGGGAACGATCGACCCGTCGGGTTCGCGCACGACCTCGATGGACGCCAGCTGCTCGGGCGTCAGCTGCGCCGTGGCCAGGCTGCTCCTGGTGAAGAGCGCACCGGAGAGGTCGGCGCCGCTGAAGGAACTGCCCCTCAGATCGGCATCGGTGAAGAACGCGCCGACCAGCTTGGCGTGGAGGAAGCTGCAGTTCGTCAGGACGGCTCCGGTGAAGTTGGCCTGGGTCAGGTCGGCGCGGCGGAAGTCGGCTTGGTCGGCCGAGCATCCCTCCCACCTGGTCAGGGGTGCTGAGGCATCGTCCAGGTCCGTCTCCAGGAGGGCGACGTGGGACAGGTCCGCGAATTTGAGGGAGGTGTCGACCAGGCTCGCACGGGTGAGGTCGCAGCGGGTGAGGTCGGCCGAGAAGAGATTGGCCGCCTCCAGGTCGGCATCGGTGAGCGTTGCCTCTGTGAGTCGGGCCTTTCCCAGCCGCGCAAATCGCAGGGAACTGCCCGACAGCAGGCTCCCGCTCAGGTCCGCGTGCGACAGCCGCGCCCCCTCCCACGTCAGGTGCCGGAGGTCCAGCCCCGAGAGGTCGAAAGGGCCGGCGAAGTGCCGAACGGGCAGACGGCCCAGGATCAGCGCCGCCAGCTGGACCTCCTCGGCCGGAGCCGGTACCGGGTCGCCGGGCACCCCGAGCGGGCGTGCCGTCCGGAGGAAGTGGGCCAGCACGGTCAGCCATGGTGGGGCGGAGTCCTCCTGCCCCGGCGACGGGGTGCGCCAGGCCCGACGTTCGAGGCGGTAGAGGGCGGCGATGCGGCGCTCCTGGTCGGGGGACCGGAGGTCCGCCGACAGCTCCGCGTCCGCCGCGTCCGCCGTGGCCGGCCGGGTCGGCGTGGCGGGGTCCGCGTCCTCGGCGGCCAGCCAGAGCCGGTGGAACCGCTCGACCTCGGCCTCCGGATCCGGCTTCTGCCGCCCGACGGCGGCATCGGCCAGGTAGCGCACGATGGACTCCACCCGTGCCCAGGAGGGGACGGTCACGCCGTGCAGCAGCTGGCTCGCGGTGTCGTGGCTCACCGTCGTCGGCAGGTCGCCGCGCTGCCTGATGCCGTCGGAGATCTCGCGGAGGCTGGGCTTGCCCGCGCCCCGGTACAGCCCGTGCAGGGCCCCGACCAAGTCCCTCCGCGGTCCGGGCGGAAGCTTCTCATTGGTCGGAACGACGATTCCCGCCACAGGCTGCCCTCGATGAACTGTCAGATTTCGTCCGCTGCTGTCAGTTCATCATGGACCGAAGGCGCGCCGCTGTCAGGCGAACACCGTTTCCCGGCAGCCGACTTCAGGCTTCGTCGGATCCCATCGGTCGGGCGTGGCGCCGCTGTCGGGTGCGGTGAGGGTTGGACCAGGCCGCGAGGGGCGGCCGTCCCCCGGAGAGGAGAGGCGCGATGTTCGCCTGGTTCAGTGGTCGCGGTCGGATCGGTGGGGCGGGGCGCCGCCGGCGGTGGCGGGTCGTTCGTCGGACGGTCGGCCTGCACTTCGTGCGGGGCATGGCCGCGGCGGCGGGCGGTGCGACCGTGACGGTCCTGCTCGCCCGGCTGGTCAGCTGGTGGGGCTAGGGATGCGGGGCGGCGGCGGGCGGCCCGCCGGTCGGTGCCGGTGGGCCGCCCCGGGGCTTCGTCCTACCTGGGCTTGTGCATGATGGCGCCGTTGGCCTCGATGAAGCCGATGTAGTAGAGCACGGCCGCGATGGTGGCGACGGTGTGGCCCATGATGGAGATGGTCGCCGTGGACGGGTCGTTGCGGGCGTTGCGGATGAACTCGCTGATCTGCCCCCACTGGTTCTCCACGTTGGCGGCGAGGATGTTGCCGCGCACCGAGTCGAAGTAGTTCAGCGGCCGGTTCCGGTTGGGGTCCTGGATGTTGCCCCGGACGACGTCGAAGACCACGCCGAAGCGTGCCGCCTCCGAGAAGATCTGGATCGCCGTCAGCAGCGCCCGGCCCGTGGCGTCGTTGTACGCGGTCGCGCGGCCGAGGGTGCGCATGGCGTTGTAGATGTGCTCGGGGCTGAGGACGAGGCTTCCCCGCTCGTTGCCGCCCGGGATGTTGCTGTAGTTGCCGCTGGCGATGCGGCGGTTCGCGGGCACCGTCACGCCCAGCGCGTTCTGGAACTCGCCGAGCCGGTCCTGGAACGCCCAGTGGGAGTTGGTCTGCGGGGCGTAGAAGCCCGCGACGTAGAGGTCGTTCGCCCAGAGGTAGACGGAGACGAGGTGGACGTTGTTGGTGTCGAGGACGCGCACCTGGATCAGGCGGCCGTGCTCGGTGGTGGTCTCGGTGACGCCGTTGAGGCCGGTCGAATCGCCGTAGGTGTACCGGTGGATGGCGTCGATCAGGTTCCAGTAGTTCTGGTGGTTGGTGTTTCCGCCCGCGGTGATGTTCGAGATGTGCCAGTCGATGACCTGGTAGTTGGTCGCGGACGCGGTGCCGCTGAGCGTCGTCACCAGGCCCATCGAGATGGCCAGGGTCAGCAGGGCGGAGCAGAGTTTCTTCAGCACGGTCTTCTCGGTCTCTCCGGATGAAGGGGGGCGTAAGTCCTGTCGCGGCGTGAGCCTAGGAGCCTTCGTGCCACCGGAGTTGGTCGTCAGCGCACCGCCGTGTGCCCGGGAGCGCACAGACCGTTCGCGGTCATCGATCGGTGGTCATCGATCGGTGCCGTCGAGCAGCTCGTGCTTGGCCGCTCGGAAGTCCGCCAGGGCCCGGGGGTCGTTGTCGAAGTAGTCGTTCCAGAAGTTCGGGCGCTGCCAGAGGGCGTGGGCCAGCCGCATGCGGCCGTTCTCCAGGACGAGGGTCCAGCTGGAGGGCAGGTGGGCGTCGACGGTCTCGAACATCGCCGGATCCCAGAACGAGCCGGGGTCGTTCCCGCTGTCGTCGAGGACGCGGATCATCCAGTAGTCGGGTCCGGTCATCATCTCCAGGACCGGGTAGACACCGCCCACGTGTATCGCGGGGTGAGTCGCGATCGTCTCGTCGCTCTGCGGATCGATGATCCGGGTGCACTTCACTCGCATGGAGGCAGTCTTCACCAGGGAGTGGACCAGGTGGCTGCGAGGCGGCGTGCGCCGGCTGCGGGCGAGGTGGGCCGCGAGGCCGGTCAGGACGAAGGCCTGAGCCGGGGCGTCCGGCGCACAGGAAGTCGGCGGGGCCGACTTCCTGTGCGGGGCTACGGGCGGGGGCGCTGGTGGCCAGGTCGGAGGGGCGTGGTTACGTCCGCGCGGGAGGCGTCACGGAGCGGTCAGGCTTCGGTGGGCAGGAGCGCGGCGAGTTCGCCCAGGACCTGGGCGGCCGGTGCCGGGTCGACCAGCCACTTCAGGTGGCTGCCGGGGAGCGTGCGGACGTCGTAGGGGTTGTCCGGGGTGAGGGCGTCGCCCTCGCGGATCATCCGGTCCTGCATGGCGAGCGGGATGCCGGCGTCCTCGGTCAGGCGGACGTACGTCCTGGGGATGCTGCCCCAGGTGTCGGCCTGCGCCCGGTCGTCGGGGGTGCCGGTGTCGAGGTTCTCGTCGGGCTGGAAGGAGTTGAGGAAGACCATGAACTGGTCGTCCGTGCCGTCGGCGAGGAAGGCCGCCTTGAAGCCCGCGAGGACGCCCGGGTCGGCGGTGCGGAAGTTGCAGCGCAGCAGCCCGAGTTCGGCGGGGATGCCGACGAGCGCCGCCGCCATCCCCGCGGCGTCGGCCGTGGCCATCTCGGGCTCGGCGTAGTAGGCGCCGACGGGGAGGTCGACGGGGGCCCAGGAGGAGACGTAGACGATGCGGTCGATCAGGTCGGGCCGCTGGTTGGCCGCGACGGTGGCCGTCAGGCCGCCGCGGCTGTGGGAGACGAGGACGACGGGCCCGTTGCTCTTGGCCCGCTCCAGGATCCCGATGAGGTGCGCGACGTTGTCGGCGAGGGTGACGCCCTTGATGGCGCCGGGCGCGGTGGCGAGCCCTTCGAGGTCCTGCGGCGCCTGGTAGGCGGCCGGGTACGTCGCGGCGAATCCGTGCCCCGGGAGGTCGACGGCGACGGACCGGTGCCCGAGGAGGCCGAGTTCGGCTTGGAGCGGCGCGAAGGAGAAGGAGTTCGCGAAGGCTCCGTGGACCAGGACGAACGTCGGTTGCATCTGTCTGCTCACTTTCTGACCTCCGTGCGTCGGCGGCATGCACGTCGTACGGGGGCAGCCGTCGAACAGCTGCCCAACTGTTCGACGGCACACAGTACTCAGCGAATGATCATCGCACTACCCGGAAAGGCCCTTCGCCGCTTGGGTGCGGCAGTGGGCGAGGGCGTACTTGATGCGGGTGTCGGGGTTGGGGGTGGTGGTGAGGAGTTCGCCGGCGGTGACGAGGGCGGTCCAGTAGGTGGTGGGGTTGCCGGTGCGGGGCATGGGTCGGGCGGCGGCGAGGGAGAGGTAGGCGGCGGTGAGGTTGCCGGTGGTGAACCAGCGGTGCAGGCCGTGCTGGTGGCCGGGTCGGATGCCGC
>NZ_JBHXTL010000152.1:0-20669 GCF_042677365.1 Kitasatospora sp. NPDC127116 | reverse complement strand
CAGCGTCGGCTCAGCGCAGTGCGGCCGTCGCCCCGCGCAGCAGGCCCGCCACGATGCCGACCCCGTCGCGGGTGAGCACCGACTCCGGGTGGAACTGGAGCCCCGCGAAGCCGTGCCCGCGCAGGGCGTGCACGTCGCCGGTGACGGCGTCCCGGGAGACCTCGACGCCCTCGGTGGCGAGCCGTGCCGCGTCGGCCTCCGAGCAGCGCGCGGTGAAGGTGTTGTAGAAGCCGACCGTCTGCTTGCCGCCGAACAGGTCGATGCGCTCCTGCGCCCCCTGGTAGGGGACGGCCTTGCGGCCCAGCGCGAGCCCGAGTTCGGCGGCCAGCAGCTGGTGGCTCAGGCAGACCGCGAGCAGCGGCGAGGTGCGGGCGCCGGAGCGGACGGCGGCCAGCGCGTCCGCGACGATCGGCCGCAGCAGCATCATCTTGGGGTCGTCCGCGAGCGCCGGGTCGCCCGGGCCGGGGCCGAGCACCAGTGCGCCCCGGTGCGCCGCGACCCGCTCGCGCAGCCCCGGCTCGTCGTACCGGGCCACCGTCACCCGGTGGCCGAGCGAGCCGAGCAGGTGGGAGAGCATCGAGGTGAAGGTGTCCTCGCCGTCCACGACCAGGGTCGGCTCGGTCTCGGTGATCTCGGCGGGCTGCTGCATCCGCAGCCAGAACGGCGCGAGGTCGGCCCGGCGGGAGTCCAGGGCGGCCTGCACCCGGTGGTCGTCGGCGAGCCGGGGCCCGACCGGGTGGGGCAGCCGGGCGGGCGTGGGCCGGGCGCCGATCGCGGTGAGCACTCCGGCGGCCTTGGCGTGGGTCTCGGCGACCTCGGACTCCGGGACGGAGTGGCGCACCAGGGTGGCGCCGACCCGGACGACCAGCCGGCCGGTGGCCGGGTCGATGTCGGCGGTGCGGATGCAGATCGGCGAGTCCAGCAGCTGCCCGCCGCTGGCGGAGCGGCCGATCAGGGCGAGCGCGCCGGAGTAGTAGCCGCGCCCGGTGGTCTCGTAGCGCTTGATCACCCGGGTGGCGTTCTCGACCGGGCTGCCCGTGACGGTCGCGGCGAACATCGTCTCGCGGAGCACCTCGCGGACGTCCAGCGAGGTGCGTCCGCGCAGCTCGTACTCGGTGTGGGCGAGGTGGGCCATCTCCTTGAGCCGCGGCCCGAGCACCTGGCCGCCGAGGTCGCCGACCGTGCACATCATCTTGAGTTCCTCGTCCACGACCATGGTGAGCTCCTCCAGCTCCTTGGGGTCGTGCAGGAACTGGAGCAGAGAGTCGAGGTCGGAGCCGCCGGCCGGGTAACGGTAGGTGCCGGAGATCGGGTTCATCACGACGGTGCCGCCGCTCTGCCGGACGTGCACCTCGGGGGAGGCGCCGACCAGCACCCGGTCACCGGTGTGCACCAGGAAGGTCCAGTACGCGCCGCGCTCCTGCTCCAGCAGCCGGCGGAAGAGCGTCAGCGCGAGCTCAGGCGAGAAGTCCTCCAGCGTCGCGTGGAAGTCGCGCCGGATCACGAAGTTGGCGCCCTCGCCGTTGCCGATCTCGTCCCGGATGACCCTGCGGACGATCGACGCGTACGAATCGTCGTCCACATCGAACCCGCCACCGGCAAGTGAGACCGGCAATTTCGGTAGGGCATAAGTGAATTCGGCCAACGGCAGGGTGTGCTGCTCGGTCACCGAGAGGGCCTGCAGGGGGGTGCCGTCGTCGTGCACCTCGAAGCCGCGCTCGCGGATCTGGCGGTACGGGACGAGCGCGAGCAGATCGTGCACCGGGCCGCCGCCGGCCGGCGGGCCGCTGCGCACGGGCAGGTCGGCGAGGTGCTCGTAGCGGTCGACGGTGCCCAGCAGCACCTCGACGGTGTCCGGGCTGAGCCGGGGGGTGCGGCGGTGCAGCAGGGCGAACGCGGGGGCGTCCGGGCCGGTGAGGCGGGTGAGCAGGTCGACGGCGGTGGTCACGGGAACGGCTTCCTTCCGGGTGGGCTGGTGAGAGGCGGTGCAAGGTCCGCTCCCGGAGGGCCGTCTGCGCAGACGCCGACGGCCGCCCCGAGGGGCGGCCGTCGTGTTCGTCTAGGAACGCGTCGTTCGTGGGCCACCCTTGGGGGAGGCCCACCACCAGGAGTGGGTGTGGGGCGCGTGCATGGTTCGACCCTAGCGGATGCGCCGGGGCGGGTGAGGGCCGTCACGTCTTTGTCCGAGATATGTCTCATCCCTCGGGCAATAGTCACGAGTCACTCCTGTCACCCCGTAGCCTTGGCGATGTGACCGCTACGACTGAGACTTCGAGGGCTGCCCACTCCTGGCAGTCCCTGCCCGCGGCGCAGCAGCCTGAATGGCCGGACCAAGAGGCTCTGCGCAAGACCCTTGCCGAGCTCGCCTCCTATCCGCCGCTCGTCTTCGCCGGCGAGTGCGACCAGCTGCGCGCCCGGCTCGGGGCCGTGGCGCGCGGGGAGGCCTTCCTCCTCCAGGGTGGTGACTGTGCCGAGGCCTTCGACGGCGTCTCGGCGGAGCACATCCGCAACAAGCTGAAGACGCTGCTCCAGATGGCCGCCGTGCTGACGTACGCCGCCTCGGTGCCGGTGGTGAAGGTCGGCCGCATCGCCGGCCAGTACTCCAAGCCGCGCTCCAAGTCGACCGAGACCCGCGACGGCGTGACCCTGCCGGTCTACCGCGGCGACTCGGTGAACGGCTTCGAGTTCACCCCCGAGTCCCGCATCCCGGACCCGGAGCGCCTGAAGCGGATGTACAACGCGTCCGCCGCGACGCTCAACCTGGTGCGCGCGTTCACCACCGGTGGTTACGCGGACCTGCGCCAGGTGCACGCCTGGAACCAGGACTTCGTCCGCAACTCGCCGGCCGGCCAGCGCTACGAGCAGCTCGCCCGGGAGATCGACAACGCCCTGGCGTTCATGAGCGCCTGCGGCGTGGTGCCGGAGGAGTTCAAGGCGGTCGAGTTCTTCTCCTCGCACGAGGCGCTGGTCCTCGACTACGAGACCGCGCTGACCCGCGTGGACTCGCGCACCGGCGAGCTGTACGACGTCTCCGGCCACATGGTGTGGATCGGCGAGCGCACCCGGCAGCTGGACCACGCGCACATCGAGTTCGCCTCCAAGATCCGCAACCCGATCGGCGTCAAGCTCGGCCCGACCACCTCGGTGGACGACGCGCTCGCCCTGATCGAGAAGCTGGACCCGGAGCGCGAGCCCGGCCGCCTGACCTTCATCACCCGGATGGGCGCGGGCAAGATCCGCGAGCACCTGCCCACCCTGGTGGAGAAGGTCACCGCCTCCGGCGCCAAGCCGGTGTGGATCTGCGACCCGATGCACGGCAACACCTTCGAGGCCTCCAGCGGGCACAAGACCCGCCGCTTCGACGACGTCCTGGACGAGGTCAAGGGCTTCTTCGAGGTGCACCGCGCGCTCGGCACCCACCCGGGCGGCATCCACGTGGAGCTGACCGGCGACGACGTCACCGAGTGCGTCGGCGGCGGCGACGAGGTCCTGGTGGACGACCTGCACCAGCGCTACGAGACGGCCTGCGACCCGCGCCTCAACCGCAGCCAGTCGCTGGACCTGGCGTTCCTGGTGGCGGAGATGTACCGCGGCCAGTAGGTCCGGCGTCCGTCGGATGTGACGAAGGCCCCTCCGGATTCGGTGCTCCCGAGCCCGGAGGGGCTTTTTCGTACCCGTTTGCCCGGGTAAGGTAAGCCTCAGTGAACTAAGGCGAACCTTAGTCAAGATCCATTCCGCTCCACCCCGGGAGAGACCGCGATGTACGTGTGCATGTGCCATGCGGTCACCGAGGACCAGGTGAAGAAGGCGATCGACGGCGGCGCCAGCACCCCGCGCCAGATAGCGAAGGGCTGCCGGGCCGGCACCGACTGCGGGTCCTGCGTGCGCCGCATCCAGGCGCTGCTCGGCGAGCACGGCGCCCGCCCCTGCCCGACCGCCCGGCTGGCCGCGAAGCTCGGCCTCGCGGACCCGGAGGCCCCGGCCGCCCCGGCCCCCGCCCCGAAGGCCGCACCGGTGGTCCCACTGCGGGCGGCCTGAACGGCCCGGGCCGTCCGGGCCGCCCGGGAGGACCGCCTCAGGACTCCGGCTGCTCGATGACCTGAGCGAGGTAGAGCGCCTCGCCGAGCTTGTCCAGCAGCTCCAGCTGGGTGTCGAGGTAGTCGATGTGGTGCTCCTCGTCGGCCAGGATGTCCTCGAAGATGTTCGCCGAGGTGACGTCGTTCTTGGCCCGCATCACCACGATCCCGCGCTTGAGCCGGTCGATCGCCTCGACCTCGACCTGGCGGTCCGCCTCGAACATCTCCTTGACCGTCTGGCCGATCCGGACGTGGAACAGCCGCTGGTAGTTGGGCAGCCCGTCCAGGAACAGGATCCGGTCGGTGAGCGTCTCGGCGTGCTTCATCTCGTCGAAGGACTCGTGCCGGGTGTACTTGGCGAGCTTCGTCCAGCCGAAGTTCTCCTGCATCTTGGCATGCAGGAAGTACTGGTTGATCGCGGTCAGCTCGGCGGTGAGCTGCTCGTTGAGGAACTCGATGACCTCGGGATCGCCCTGCATGGTGATGCCTCCTGCGTGAGTCCTGTCCTGCGTCCTGTGCTGGGTCCTGCGCTGCGCATCCTGGCACCGCTTCGGGAGGAAATTCCAGTAAGTTCACACTCACTAGGAGATGTGGCGGAATATCCGATTCATCACGGAACGTGCTGGTGGGGGCTCGACCGTTGCTCCGGACGGGCCGGGGCGCGAATCCGCGCAAAGGGGCGCGCGCCGAGGCTCGTCCGCCGTCTGTCACCATGGATCCATGGGTCAGTCGAAACACGAACCGCTTCCGCCGTCTGACCCGAGGCTCCCCCCGGGCCAGCGCGCGCAGCGCGGCTGGCCCGCCCTGCACTACGGGCCGGTGCCCCGCTTCAAGCCCCTGACCTGGGACCTCCAGGTGTTCGGCGCCACCGCCTCGGCGGAGAAGCACAGCTGGGACTTCGAGGCCTTCTGCGCCCTCCCGCGCACCACCGTCGTCGGGGACATGCACTGCGTGACGAAGTTCTCGGTGCTCGGCAACGAATGGACGGGCGTGTCGGCCGCCGCCGTGCTCGACCTGGTGCCCCCGGCACCGGGCGTCACCCACGTCATGGTCTGGGCCGAGTACGGCTACAGCGCCAACCTGCGGCTGGCCGACTTCGCCGACCCCCGCACCCTGCTCGCCACCCACCGCAACGGCGAGGCGCTCACCGCCGAGCACGGCTTCCCGGTGCGGCTGGTGGTGCCGCGGCTGTACGCCTGGAAGGGCCCCAAGTGGGTGCGCGCGGTGGAGTACATGCGGGCCGACCGGCGCGGCTTCTGGGAGGAGCGCGGCTACCACAACCTCGCCGACCCCTGGCGCGAGCAGCGCTACTCCTACCAGGAGGAGCCCGGCGACGGGCCGCTGCGCTGAACCCCTCGCGGCGGCCGAGCGGGCCGGACGCGCCCTAGAACAGCGAGAACTTGACCGTCACCACGCTGCGCTGCGGGCGCCGCTCGCCCGCCGCCGGGCTCTGGCCGGAGGAGGTGACCGCGCCGAACACGTCCCAGCCGCTGGTCTGCATGGTGAAGCCCGCCGCCTGGAGCGCCTTCTGCGCCTCGTCCTTGCCCATCCCGGTGACGTTCGGGACCGGCACCATGCCCTTGCTGACCACCAGCGAGACCGCGGAGTTCTCCTGCAGCAGCTGCCCGGCCGCCGGCGAGCTGCTGATCACCGAGCCCTCGGGCACGGTGTCGTCGTAGGTCTCGGTCACACCGCCCCTGGTCAGCTGGGCGCCGGCCAGGGCCGAGGCGGCGTCGGCGGAGCTCTTGCCGGCGAGGTCCGGCACCGCGATCCGCTTGGGGCCCCTGGAGACGGTGACGGTGACGCTGTCGCTCTTGCGGGTGCGCGCCCCCACCCCGGGATCCACGGAGATCACCTGCCCGGACGGCACGGACTCGCTGAACACCTCGACGAACCTGCCGTGCAGGCCCTCCTTGTCCAGGACCCGCTGCGCCTCGGCCCGGTCCTTGCCGAGCACGCCCGGCACCGCGCCGTACAGCCCTTCGGAGATCCCGTAGGTGGCGCCGCCGATCGCCAGGACCAGGGCGGCCACCGCGGCCGTCCAGATCAGCGGCCCGCGGGGGAGACGGCGGCGCGGCGTGGCCGGCCGGCGCCGCTGCACCGGGGTCGGCTCGTCGTACGGGCGGGGCTCGGCGAGCAGCTCGTCCATCAGCTCCGGCGGCATGTCCAGCACGCTGGTGCGCTCGGTCGGCGGGGCGTCTGCGGGTCGCGGCAGCGGCTGGACCACCGAGGTCGGCTCGGTGGTCGGGTAGCGCGGGCCGGGCCGGGTGGAGGCCGGCGGCTCGGCGTCCAGCTCGGCCGGGGTGAGGGTGCGGCGCACCCGCTGGAGGGCGGCGAGCAGCTCGACCGCGTCGTACGGGCGGGCGTCGGCGGACCGGGCGCAGGCGCCGGCCACTATCGCGTCCAGTTCGGGGCCGACGGCGGGGGCGACCAGCGAGGGGGCCGGGACGTCCTCGTGCAGGTGCTTGTACATGACCTGGACGGGATTGTCGCCGGTGTGCGGGCGGCGGCCGGTGAGCATCTCGTACAGCAGGATGCCGGCCGCGTAGACGTCCACCCGCTGGTCGGTCGGGGCGTCCGGGAGGATCTGCTCGGGGGCCAGGTAGGAGACGGTGCCCATGACCGTGCCGCCGGTGGCGGTGGTGGTCGAGGTGGGCGCGCCGTCGGCGGTGCCGAGCACCCGGACCAGGCCGAAGTCGGCGACCTTGACCAGGCCGCCGTCGGTGATCAGCACGTTCTCGGGCTTGACGTCGCGGTGGACCAGCCCGGCCCGGTGGGCGGCGCCGAGCGCGGCCAGCACCGGCTCCAGCACGTCCAGAGCGGCCCGGACGGACAGCGCGCCGCGGTCGCGCAGCAGGTCGCGCAGGGTGCGGCCGGGTACGTACTCCATGGCGAGGAAGACGTGACCGCCGTCCGCGCCCTGGTCGAAGACGGTGACCACGTTGGGGTGGGTGAGCTTGGCGACGGCCTTGGCCTCGCGGATGAAGCGGGCGGTGAACCCCTCGTCGCCGGCCAGCGAAGGGTGCATCACCTTGAGTGCGACCACGCGGTCCAGACGGGTGTCGGTGCCCTTGTAGACGGTGGACATCCCGCCGGTCGCGACGCGCTGCTCGACCCGGTACCGGTTGTCGAGCAGGGCGCCGATCAAGGGGTCGTGCAGTGCCATGTCCACTCGGAGAGTCTAGAGCCGCCCGGGACGGCCGGTCCCGGAGGACACCGCCTCCGGGACCGGCTTGTGACATGCGCGACGGTTCAGAACGCGGGGTGCTCGCGGGTGTCCAGGTCGGCCCGGCCGGCCATCGCGGAGGAGGCCTCGGCGTGGAAGCGGCGCGGGATCCGGCCGGCCCGGTGGGCGAGCCGGCCCGCCTCGGCGGCGTGCCGCATCGCCTCGGCCATCAGCACCGGGTCCTGAGCCCTGGTCACCGCGGAGGCGAGCATCACCGCGGCGCAGCCCAGCTCCATCGCCAGCGCCACGTCGGAGGCGGTGCCGGCGCCCGCGTCCAGGATCACCGGGACGCCCGCACCCTCCACGATCAGCTGGAAGTTGTGCGGGTTGCGGATGCCCAGGCCCGAACCGATCGGCGAGCCCAGCGGCATGATGGCCGCGCAGCCGACGTCCTCCAGCTTGCGGGCCAGCACCGGGTCGTCGTTGGTGTACGGCAGGACGGTGAAGCCGTCGTCGACCAGCGTCTCGGCGGCGTCCAGCAGCTCGATCGGGTCGGGCAGCAGGGTGCGCTCGTCGGCGATCACCTCCAGCTTGACCCAGTCGGTGCCGAGCGCCTCGCGGGCCAGTCGGGCGGTCAGCACGGCCTCGCCGGCGGTGAAGCAGCCGGCCGTGTTGGGCAGCACCCGGATGCCGTTGCGGGTCAGTACGTCGAGCACGGAGCCCTGGGTGGTGGCGTCGACCCGGCGCATGGCGACGGTGGTCAGCTCGGTGCCGGAGGCGAGCAGCGCGCGCTCCAGGACCTCCAGGCTGGGGGCGCCCCCGGTGCCCATGATCAGCCGGGAGGAGAAGGCCGTCCCGGCGATGGTCAGAAGGTCGTCGGCCATGGTTCAGCCTCCCTGCACGGCGGTGAGGATCTCGATCCGGTCGCCGCCGGCCAGCGCCGTCCCGGGCCACGAACCGCGGGGCACCACGGCCTCGTTGAGCGCGGCGGCGACGCCGGTGTTGGCGGCGCTGACGGCGGCCACCACCTCGGCGAGGGTGGTCGTGGCGGACACCCGGCGGGGCTCGCCGTTGACGGTCAGGGCGATCTCGTTCGGGGTGATCTCGTTCGGGGCGATCTCGTTCGGGGCGATCTCGGTCATGCGGAGGCCTTCGCAGCGGGGGGTTCGGGGGAGAAGCGCAGGGGCGTGAACGGCCTTGCCGTTTCGGGGACTTCACCGGTGGCCAGGTACTCGGAGAGCAGGTCGGCGGTCACCGGGGTGAGCAGCACGCCGTTGCGGTAGTGGCCGGTGGCGGCGACCAGCCCGGGCAGTGACGTCGGGCCGAGCAGCGGGGCGTTGTCCGGCGAGCCGGGGCGCAGCCCGGCGGAGGTCTCCAGCAGCGGGAGTTCGGTGATTCCCGGGACCAACTCGTGCGCGTCGCGCAGGAGTTCGTACACCCCGCCGGCGGTGACGGTGGTGTCGTAGCCCTGCTCCTCGGTGGTCGCGCCGACCACCAGCTCGCCGTTCTCCCGGGGCACCAGGTACAGGTGCCGGCCGCGGACGACGGCGCGGACGTTGCGGGACAGGAACGGGCGGTAGGCGTCCGGGACGTGCAGCCGCAGCACCTGCCCCTTCACCGGGCGGATCGCGGGCAGCACACCGTCGGGCAGGCCGGGCAGCCGGTGGCTGTGCGGGCCGGCGGTGAGGACGACCTGCCCGGCGCCCACCCGTTCCCCGGTCGAGAGCCGGGCGCCGGTCGCGCGGCCGTCCTCGACCAGCAGCTCGACGGCCTCCGCGCGGTGCAGCAGGACGTCCGCGTTCTCGCAGGCGGCGGCCAGGGCGGTGAGCAGGCGCCGGGGGTCCACCTGGTGGTCGTCCGCGACGTGCAGGCCGCCGCGCACGCCGGGGGCGAGCATCGGCTCCAGCCTGCGGGCCTCCCGGCCGGTCAGCCAGGTCGAGTCCAGGCCGAGCCGCTGGTGGAAGGCGTGCAGCTCGCGCAGTTCCTCGCGGTCGTCGGAGTCCAGCGCCACGGCGACGGTGCCGCAGCGGCGGTAGCCGGTGTCCCGGCCGCCGCTCGCCTCGGAGAGCTCGGCGGCGAAGGCCGCGTACCGCTCGTTCGAGGCCATCCCGAGGCGCAGCAGCGGCTCCTCGCCGTACTGCAGCTCGGTGACCGGGGCGAGCATCCCGGCCGCGACCCCGGCGGCCCCGCCGCCGGGGGAGGGGTCGACCACGATCACGTTCCGCAGCCCGCGCTGCGCGGCGCGCCAGGCGACGGCGAGGCCGATGACGCCCCCGCCGATCACCAGCACGTCGGCGTGGGCGCCTGATGGCAAGCGTGACAAAGCTGCTCTTCTCCCTTCGCCGGTATGACCCGGATCAGGTTCGGACGGTCGCAGGCCGTGCCAGCCCGCCTCTCAGCCCGGTGCGCCGGGCTCCCGTGTGGTGCCCCCACCTTAACGCCGGGGGTCGGCCCGGCCGAAGGCCCGTACAGCGGGCGGACGGCCCGCAGGCCGCCGCGTCGCGCTGAGTACAGTGACGGGCGTGGCAGAGCTGAGCGGAACGGATCAGGTGGTCGTCGTCGGAGCCGGGCTGGCCGGGGCGCAGTGCGCCCTCAAGCTGCGGCAGGGCGGCCGGCAGGGGCCGATCGTGCTGGTCGGCGAGGAGCCGCACGCGCCGTACGACCGGCCGCCGCTCTCCAAGGACGTGCTGCTCGGCAAGGCCGACTCCACCGCCCTGGACATCGACTACGGGCAGCTCGGCATCGAGCTGCTCACCGGCCGCCGGGCCACCGGCCTGACCCCCGGCGTGCTGCACACCGACGGCGGCGACCTCCCGTACGGCTCGCTGGTGATCGCCACCGGCGCCGTCCCGCGGGCCCTGCCCGGGGCCGAGCGCGCGCACCTGCTGCACACCCTGGACGACGCCCTGGCGCTGCGCGCGCTGCTGCGCCCCGGGCTGCGGCTGGTGCTGGTCGGCGCGGGCTGGATCGGCGCCGAGGTGTCCACCGCGGCCCGCGCGGCGGGCTGCGGGGTGACCGTGGTCGAGGCCGGCCCGGCGCCGCTGCCCGGCGCGCTGCCGACCGAGGTCGGCTCGGCGATGGCCGCCTGGTACGCCGGGGCCGGGGTCGACCTGCGCTGCGGGGTCGGCGTGGCCGCCGTCGAGCCCGGCGCGGTGCTGCTGGCGGACGGCTCGCACCTGCCCGCCGACGAGGTGGTCGTCGGCATCGGGGCCCGCCCCGCGACCGGCTGGCTGGCCGGAACCGGGGTCGAGCTGGACGCGGCCGGCGCCGTCGTGGTGGACGGGCGGCTGCGCACCTCGGTGCCCGGCGTGTTCGCGGCCGGCGACTGCGTCAGCTACCCCTCGGCCCGGGCCGGGGCCCGGCTGGCCGTCCAGCACTGGGACCACGCCCTGCAGTCCGGCGAGGCGGTGGCCGCAGCCGTCCTGGGCGCGGACGCGCCGGCCTACGACCCGGTGCCGTACTTCTGGTCCGAGCAGTTCGGCCGGATGGTCCAGTACGCCGGCCGGCACGCCGAGGGCGACGAGCTGCTGTGGCGCGGCTCCCCGCGGGACGGCGACTGGTCGGTGCTCTGGCTGCGCGACGGCGTGCCGAGCGCGCTGCTGGCCGTGGACCGGCCGCGCGACCTCACCCAGGGGCGGAGGCTGATCGAGCGCGGTACGGCCCTGGATCCGGCCCGGGCGGGCGACCCGGCGGTGCCGCTGAAGTCGGCCGTCGCGGGGTAGCGCCTGGTGCGCGGTGGGCCGCGGAGGTGGCAGTCTGGTGGCGTGAGTGAGATCGAAAGCAAGATTGAAGCCCTGGTCACCGACTGGATGTACCTGCCCGACATCTCGGAGCAGTGGGGGGTCCGGGTCACCGAGGTGCGTGACCTGGTCAAGAACGGCGGCCTGATCGCCGTCCGGCGCGGGCCGAACAAGTCGCTGCAGGTCCCGGCGGCGTTCATCGACGGCCCGGGCCTGGTCAAGCACCTGTCCGGCACCCTGACCGTCCTGCGGGACTGCGGGTACAACGACGTGGAGATCCTGGAGTGGCTCTTCACCGAGGACCCGTCGCTGCCCGGCAGCCCGATCCAGGCGCTCCGGGAGAACCGCGGCACCGAGGTGAAGCGCCGCGCCCAGGCGATGCTGATCTGATGGCGGCGGACACGCTGCGTACCCGGCTGGCCGACGCCCGGCTCTACCTGTGCACCGACGCCCGCCGGGAGCAGGGCGACCTCGCCGAGTTCCTGGACGCGGCGCTGGCGGGCGGGGTGGACATCGTCCAGCTGCGGGACAAGGGCCTGGAGGCCAAGCAGGAGCTGGAGGCCCTGGAGGTCTTCGCCGACGCCTGCCGCCGGCACGGCAAGCTGCTGGCCGTCAACGACCGCGCCGACGTCGCCCACGCGGCCCGGCCGGACGTGCTGCACCTCGGCCAGGACGACCTGCCGGTGCAGGCCGCCCGGGCGATCCTCGGCGAGGACGTGCTGATCGGCCGTTCCTGCCACGCCGAGTCCGAGGTGGACGCGGCGATCGCCGAACCCGGTACGGACTACTTCTGCACCGGCCCGGTCTGGCCGACCCCGACCAAGCCGGGCCGCCCGGCCCCGGGCCTCGGCCTGGTCTCGTACGCGGCGAAGCAGGACACCGACCGGCCGTGGTTCGCGATCGGCGGGATCGACCTCGGCAACCTGGACGAGGTGCTGGCCGCCGGTGCCCGCAGGATCGTCGTGGTGCGGGCCGTCACCGCCGCGGCGGATCCGCGGGCGGCCGCCGCCGAGCTGTCCCGCCGGGTGCGCGCCGCGCTCTGACCGGCCCGGATCAGCGGGATCCGGGGGCCCGCAGGCCCCCGGGGCCGTCGCCGTCCGTCAGTACTTGCGGACGGTGGCGGCCTCGGCCAGGGCCAGCAGCACCGTACGGGCCCGGTCGTCGGCGAGCGGAGCGGCCTCCAGCGCGGCCAGCGACTGCCGCATCAGCTCCTCGATCCGGTGCTCCACCAGCTCGGGCGCGCCGCTGCGGGCGACCAGCGCGCGCAGCTCGGCGACCTCCGGGGCCGCCAGGTCCGGCGCGCCGAGCCGCTCGTCCAGGTGCCGGGCGTCGGCGGCCGGCAGGCCCCGCATCGCGTGCGCGACCAGCAGGGTGCGCTTGCCCTCGCGCAGGTCGTCCCCGGCCGGCTTGCCGGTGACGGCCGGGTCCCCGAAGACGCCGAGCAGGTCGTCGCGCAGCTGGAAGGCCTCGCCCAGCGGCAGCCCGAACGCCCCGTAGGCCTCGACCAGTTCCGGCCCGGCGCCGGCCAGCAGCGCACCCACCTGCAGCGGCCGCTCGATGGTGTACTTCGCGGACTTGTAGTGCAGCACCGTCCGCGCCCGGTCCAGCGCGCCGTCGTCGGTCGAGTCGCCGGCCACCGGCTCCAGGACGTCCAGGTACTGGCCGAGCATGACCTCGGTGCGCATCAGGTCGAACACCGGCTTGGCGGCGAGGACGGCGGCCGGCTCCAGGCCGGAGCGCAGGAACAGCTCGTCGCACCAGATCAGCAGCAGGTCGCCGAGCAGCACCGCGGCCGAGGTGCCGTACTGCTCGCGGTCGCCGCGCCAGCCGCTGTCCCGGTGCAGCGCCTCGAAGCGGCGGTGGACCGAGGGCAGGCCGCGGCGGGTGTCGCTGCGGTCCATCAGGTCGTCGTGCACCAGGGCGCTCGCCTGGAGCAGCTCCAGGGCGGCGGCCGCGTTGGCGATCGCCTCACCGGTGGCGCCCCCGGCCGGGCCGCCGGCGCCGCGCCAGCCCCAGTAGCAGAAGGCCGGGCGCAGGCGCTTGCCGCCGTCCAGCAGGAAGTCGCGCAGCGCGTCGGCGGCGGGGGCCAGCCGGGGCGAGATCTTGTCGAGCAGCACGGACTGGCCGTCCATGAACGCGGCGAGCGCCGCGTTGACGCGGGTGCGGACGTCCTCCACGTCAATGGGGTTGGCCGCACTGGGGTTGGCCGGCCGGGTGCTGGACGAGGTCACGATGGGGCTCCGCTGGTTCTCTGGGGTGCAGCAAGCGTAACGGTGCGGCTGGGAACGGCTGTGCGAGCGGCCCCGCGGGGGGCTCGGAGGAGGCGCCGCGGATCGGCGCCGGGGCGAACCGGAACCTCTTCCATCTCTTGTCTCAATAGGTGGAATACGGTTGTCCGGCCCCTTCGAACGCCGGATAGCCTGCCAGCATGGCACTCGGTATCGCTTCCACGAGAACGGATCGCGCACTGACGGTGCGCGACCTCCTGGCGGCCGGAAAGCGCTCCTTCTCCTTCGAATTCATGCCGCCGCGCACCGAGGTCGGCGAGCAGAAACTCTGGGACGCCATCCGTCGGCTCGAACCGCTCGACCCGAACTTCGTCTGTATGACCTACGGCGCCGGCGGCTCCTCGCGCGAGCGCACCGTCAACATGGTCGGCCGGATCGCGACCGAGACCACCCTGACCCCGGTCGCCCACCTCACCGCGGTGGACCACTCGATCGCGGAACTGCGCAACATCATCGGCCAGTACGCCGACCAGGGCGTGCGGAACGTCCTGGCGGTCCGGGGCGACCCGCCCGGCGACCCGATGGGCGAGTGGGTCAGCCACCCCGAGGGCGTCACCTACGCGTACGAGCTGGTGGAGCTGATCAAGGGCATCGGCGACTTCTGCGTCGGCGTCGCGGCCTCGCCGAACATGCACCCGCGCTCGACCGACTGGGACGAGGACATCCGGCACTTCGTGGCGAAGATCCGCTCCGGGGCCGACTACGCGATCACCCAGATGTTCTTCGAGGTGGACGACTACCTGCGGCTGCGCGACCGGGTCACGGCCGCCGGCTGCGAGACGCCGATCATCCCGGAGATCATGCCGGTCACCAACGCCAAGCAGCTGGAGCGCTTCCCCCAGCTCAGCGGCTCGGCCTTCCCCGCCGACCTGGAGGCCCGCCTGCGGGCGGCCATCGACGACCCGGCGGCGCTGCGGGCCATCGGCATGGAGCACGCCACGGCGATGGCCGAGCGCCTCCTCGCCGAGGGCGCGCCCGGTCTGCACTTCATCACGCTGAACCACTCGACGGCGACGCTGGAGATCTACCAGAACCTGGGGCTGCACCAGCGCTGACCGGCGGGCCGGGCCCGCGCCCGCGCAGCGCCGACGCCGGGTGTTCACGAGCCCGTCACCGCACCGACGGTGACGGGCTCGGTCGTGTGCGGCCGCCGTCCGGGGCGGTGGGAACGCGATGCGGTACCCCGGCCGTTGAACCGGTACAGTCGCCGCACACGCGCGGCGCACGAGCGCGGGTACGCGACTGGAGGTAGCGGGCGGATGGGCATCGGATACCTGCTGCTGTACGCCGCGTTGGCGGTGGTGGCGCTCTGGTTGGTCGCCGAGGTGCTGCTGCAGAACCGGGCGCCGCTGCACTGGCGGGCCCTGGCCCTGGCCGGCTTCCTGGGCGTGGCCGCCGGGATGGTCCTCGGCTCGGTCGTGGTGATCGGGGCCGGCGCCGCGCTGTTCGCGGTCGGCCAGACCTTCGTCACCCTCGCGGTCAAGCGCGGCCACCAGGCCGGCTGGTCCCTGCGGAAGGCCGACGGCAGCCTGCCCGGCCCGCTCGCCAAGGTGCCGCTG
Source organism: Kitasatospora sp. NPDC127116 (assembly GCF_042677365.1). Taxonomy (NCBI): domain Bacteria; kingdom Bacillati; phylum Actinomycetota; class Actinomycetes; order Kitasatosporales; family Streptomycetaceae; genus Kitasatospora; species Kitasatospora sp. NPDC127116. The sequence continues at coordinate 5,840 of NZ_JBHXTL010000152.1, read as the reverse complement.
CTGGGCGCCCTGACCGGCGGCGCCGCCGCGGTGGCGGCCGTCGCCGTCGCCAGGAAGCGGGTCGGCGAGGTCAGCGCCGTCGAGGAGACCCGGGCCTCCGCGCCGGTCCCCGTCGAGGTGCCCGACGAGGTGCCCGCGGTCGAGCAGACCGCCGCCTTCGAGATGCAGGAACTCGCCCAGGACGGCGTCTACGCCCCCGGGTACTACGAGCAGCAGCAGCCGCAGGTCCAGCAGCAGCACCAGGACCCGTACGCCGCCGCCTACCAGTCCGGCTACGACCAGCAGCAGTGGCAGACCCAGCAGCAGCCCGCCTACGCCTACGAGCAGCAGCAGTCCTACGGCGGCTACCCCCAGCAGCAGGACCCGTACGGCGGCTACCCGCAGCAGCAGGACCAGCAGCAGGACCCGTACGCGGGCTACCAGCAGCCGCAGCACCAGCAGACCTGGGACCCGAACGCCCAGCCCCAGCAGCAGTGGCAGCCGCAGCCCGACCCGCAGGTCCAGGGCATCCCGCAGCAGCCGGCGTACGACCAGAACTACGGCTACCAGCAGCAGCAGAACACCTGGCACCAGGGCTGACCCGGCAGGGGCCCGGCAGCCGAGGCCGACCGGGCCGGGCCGCCGGGCCCTACGCCGGGCCGATCAGCCCGGCGGTGATGCAGGCCGACATGCCGACGCGGGCGAGGCCGCCACCGGGGTGGGCGTTGCCGCCGACCAGGTAGAGGCCCGGGACGGGCGACTCATTGGCGGCGTGCAGCCCCGCGTACGAACCCGCGAGCACCGGGCGGGCGACCGAGCCGAACAGCGCGCCGGTCTCCCGGCGGGTGTCCTCCGGGGTGCGCACGACCCGCCACAGCACCCGCTCGCGCAGTCCCAGGCCGGCCGCGTCGACGTGGGCGAGCAACCGGTCGGCGTAGCGGTCGGCGACACCGGGGGCGGTCCAGTCGACGTCCTCCTCCTGGGCCGGGACGGTCGCGGTCAGCACCACGCTCTCGTGGGCGTCGTCGGGGCGCAGCGCCGGGTCGTCCGGGCGGAGCACCTGCACGGTGGGACGCTCGCACAGCGGCGCGGACAGCGTGAGGGCGTTCTCCTCGGCGGCCGGGTCCACCGCGTGGACCACCGTCCGGTGCGCGGTGCCCTCGGGCCGGGGCCCGCGCAGGGCGAGCAGCACGCTGAACCGGCCGGGCACCTCGAACGGCTCCCAGTCCTCGGCCGGCACCCCCGGCCACTCGGCGATGCCGTGGCGGAACAGCGCGCGGGTGTCCATCGCGGAGATCACCAGGTCCGCGTCGATCCGGCCGTCCGCCGTCCCGACCCCGCACGCCCGGCCGTTCTCCACGACCACCCGGGTGACCGGGGTGTCGAAGCGGAACTCGACCCCGCGCAGCTCGCAGCGCCGGTACACGGCGTCCGCGAGCGCGCGCAGGCCGCCCCGGACGTACCAGACGCCGAAGGACTGCTCCATGTACGGCAGCACGGCGGCCCCCGCCGGGGCCTGCCCGGGCAGGAGGCCGTACCGCAGCGCGGGCTCGCCCAGCAGGGCGGTCAGGCCGGGGTGGCCGCCGAGCTGCCGCCGCGCCACGTCGGCGAGGCTCCACGGCCGCGGGCGGCGCATCCGGGCCAGGCCGGTGCGCGGCGCTACGGGGTACGGGTCGGTGTCCACCCGGGCCCGGCCGGCCGGGGACAGGACACCGAGGTCGGCCGGGAGCGCCTCCTCCAGCAGCGGGCGGCGGGTGGCCTCCCAGACCGTCCGGCCGTGGTTCATCACCTCGCTCCAGCGGGCGCCTGAGCCCGCGCCGAAGGCGGCGTCCAGGGCCTGGCTGACACCGCCGCGGGAGGCGTTGGGCAGGGTGACGGCGGTGCCGTCGGGGAACAGGTGCCGGCTCTCCGGGTCGACCGGGGCCAGCTCGACCAGCTGCTCCAGCGGCTCCTTGCCGGTCTTCAGCGCGAGGTCGCGGTAGACGGCCGGGAGGGAGAGCAAGCCGGGGCCGGTGTCGAAGGCGAAGCCGTCGCGCTCGTACCGCCCGACCATGCCCCCGTACGTGCCGCCCGCCTCGCAGACCGTCACCCGGTGGCCGAGGGTCGCCAGCCGGGAGGCCGCCGCGAGCCCGCTCATTCCTGCGCCGATGACGACGATCTTTGCCATGGCCCCGATCCTAGGACGAGCTTTACGCCGTGCCCGCAGTGCCCGCCGCCCGGGCGGTCCTGCGTTCGCGGCGGCGGGCCCGGAACGAGCGGATCTTCGTGATCACCAGCCGGACCAGCAGCAGGCCGGCGACCAGGACCGCGGCGGCGACCGAGGCGGCCAGCCAGGGGTGGAAGATCGCCAGCGTGACCAGGCCGGCCACCGAGAGGTCCTCGGCCATGCTGACCACGATGTTGCTGACCGGTTCCGGGGAGGTGTTGACGGCCATCCGCAGCGAGGACTTCACCAGGTGGCTGACCAGTGCCGAGGTGCCGCCCATCGCGCCGGCCGCGACCTCGCTGAGCGAACCGGGGTCGTTGCTCGCGATCAGCACGCCGACGGTGGCACCGGCGATCGGCCGGATCACCGTGTGCACGACGTCCCAGACGCTGTCCACGTACGGGATCTTGTCGGCCACCGCCTCCAGCGCGAACAGCACGCCCGCCACCACCAGCACGTCCGTGCGCTCCAGCGCCTGCGGCACCGAGTCCGCGTCACCGAACCTGCCCAGCAGGCCGAGCAGCAGCACCACCGCGTAGGCGTTGATGCCGCTGGCCAGCCCGCTGGTGAAGATCAGCGGCAGGACCGTCATCGCGTCCCCCTCCTCGTCATCGCGTCCGCTCCTCGTCCGGCGGGGCCGGTTCCGCCCGGCCCCGCCGTACCGTACCGGCACCCGGGACGCCGTGGACGCACGCCGCGGTTCCGGCGGACGGCGGGCCGGGACGGACTGAGTACGGATACTCAGATTCGCGGTTGAGTACGTCAGCGGATGGCCGACGACCTGCGCGGACGGGAGAGTGGTGGCACCCGGGAGGGCGGCGCGTCGGGCGCCCGGCCCGCCCGGGCGGCGGATCCGTCCGTCTCCCGGCCGCTCAGGCCGGGGGAGGCGGCGGACGGACCGCCACGGGGCTGGTCGTGGTCCCCGCACCGCCGACACGGGGCGGCGGAGCGGGCCGGGGGGAGACCGGCCGCGAGGGGGAGTTCGCCGCCGCCGGCCAGGGGGTGGACCGGCGGAGCGACGACACGGCGGCGGCGCGGAACCGGGGGAGGACCGCGCCTGCCGCCGCTACCCCGTTTCCGGCCTCCCTACGGCCTTTCCGGACTCCTTACGGCCCCTTCGCGCCGCAGGAGCGGCCTTCCGGGCCGGATTGTCAGTGGTGCCGTTCACGATGGGAAGGCACGGACCACCCGGTCCGCGCGCTGCCTCGGAACGGGGGAGACCATGACCATCAGTCGTCCTGAGCCCGTCACCGCCCGCCTCCACTCCGCCGCCCTGCCACAGCTCCCGGGTCCGTCCGCCCGACGCCCCGCCGGAGCGGACGTCCACCCCGTGCTGCGCCGGACCGCCGCGCCGCCGGCCGCCCTCGACCTGCTCGCCGACGCCCACCGCACCCTCGTCCTGGCCCGCGCCCTTGAGGACCCGCTGGAGCGCTACGCCACCGCCCACCTGGCCGCGCTGCGCACGGTGGCGGCCGTCCTGGCGGTGCGCGGCCGCCCGGAGAAGAGTCCGCGCCGCCGCAAGGCCATCCGCAGCGCCTGGGAGGTGCTGCCCGAGGTGGCCCCGGAACTCGCCGAATGGGCGCTCTACTACGGCGCCGGCGCCCGCCGCCGGGCCGCCGCCGAGGCCGGGATCAGGGGCGCCGCCTCGGCCCGCGACGCCGACGACCTGATCCGCAACTCCGCCCTCTTCCTGCGCCTGGTCGAGCGGCTGCTCGGCCTGCACGCCGCGCCGCCGCCCCGGCTGCCACTGGAGGCCGACGAGCCGCCGGCCTGACAGGCTCTAAGGTGGAGGCATCCTGATCGAACTGCACGTGCCAAGGAGCCCCACCTTGTACCCGACGCGTCCCCGCAGTGCCCTGCGTACCGCCGTGGTGTGGGAGGTGGTCCGGGCAGCCCTGGAGAAGCGGGCGGCCGAGCTGGACCAGCCGGTGCTCGACGTGGTCGACACCGGCGGCGGCACCGGGAACTTCGCCGTGCCGGTCGCCAAGCTCGGCCACCGCGTCACCGTGGTCGACCCGAGCCCGGACGCCCTGTTCGCCCTGGAGCGCCGGGCCGCCGAGGCCGGTGTGACGGACCTGGTGCGGGCTGTCCAGGGCGACACCCAGACCCTGCCGGAGCTGGTCGCTCCCGGCAGCGTGGACGCGGTGCTCTGCCACGGCGTGCTGGAGGTCGTGGACGACCCGGCCGAGGCGCTCGGCAGCCTGGCCGGCACCCTGCGCGCGGGCGGTGTGGTCAGCCTGCTGGCGGCCAACCGCAACGGCGCCGTGCTGGCCCGCGCGCTGGCCGGCCACTTCAACGAGGCCCGCACCGTGCTCTCCGCCACGGACGGCCGCTGGGGCGCGCAGGACCCGATGCCGCGCCGCTTCACCGGCGAGGAGCTGGGCCGGCTGGCCGAGGCCGCCGGCCTGCGGGTGGAGTCGGTGCACGGCGTACGGGTCTTCGCCGACCTCGTCCCCGGGGTGCTGGTGGACGCCGAGCCGGGTGCCCTGGACGCGCTGCTGAAGCTGGAGGAGGCCGCCGCCGAGCAGCCCGCGTTCCACGCCGTGGCGACCCAGCTGCACCTGCTGGCCACCCTGGCCTGAGGCGTTCCGTCCGGCACGCGCTCCTCTCGGGGCGCGTGCGCCCCTTCACGAACCCTGCCACCGTCGTACGGTTTTTTTGCACACCGTACGGCGGCGGTTCGCGCCCCGGAGGCCTGGCGGTTCCCCGCCCGTAGCCCGTCCGTGCGCCGGTCGGCCCCCGGTCGCTCCGCGCCGCCCGGTGGCAAACCTGCCCAGGTCCGGGACGATTCCATCCGATCGGGCACTTGTCCGGGGCGTGGCGCGTTGACTCCGATGCGGCCGTCCCCGCTCGAAGTGGCCCGTCCCACGCGGCGCAGACCACTCCGTAACGGGCCCACGGACCGTATGATCTGGGTAAAGCCGGAAAGCATGACAGCCGGACGCGTGGGGCATATGGACGACACGGGCCGGGTCCCCCGCACGGGCGTCCGACCGTGTGCCCCAAGGCTGATTGGACTTGCCTCCCCGACCGGGGTGGGCGGACCGGTCGCACGCGCGACCGACGAGTAGGAGGACTCCGTGCCGCTCTCGGAGCACGAGCAGCGACTGCTCGACCAGATGGAGCGAGCGCTGTATGCCGAAGATCCCAAATTCGCGTCTGCGCTTGAGGGAACCGGGCTGCGCACCTACACCCGTCGGCGGGTCTACCTGGCCGTCGCCGGCTTCGTGGTGGGCATCGGCCTGCTGATGGGCGGCATGGTCGTGCCGGACCAGATCTGGGTCAGCGTCGTGGGCTTCCTGGTGATGCTCGGATGTGCGGTGTTCGCCGTGACCGGCTGGCGCCGGGGGCCCGCGGGCCAGGGCACCGGGGCCCGCCCGGCCGCCGCCCCGCGCCGCAAGGCCGGGGCCTGGACTTCTTCTTCCGCAAGATCGTCAAGGACGGCGGCCAGGCCCTCACCGCCGTCTCCGAGCAGATCCAGAAGTTCCTCGGCGCGGCCGAGGGCGGCGACGCCCTCGCCACCGAGCGCGAGCTGCTCGCCAAGGCCGCCGGCGACCTGGAGGCGATCGTCGGCAAGATGCTCGCCGACCTGTCCTCGGTCGAGCAGGACGTCAAGAACATGTACAAGGTGGGCCTCAACAGCACCCGCCTGCTG
>NZ_JBHXTL010000151.1:0-20744 GCF_042677365.1 Kitasatospora sp. NPDC127116 | reverse complement strand
GTTCACCCGCCCGGGCCGCCGCGCGCCCACCACGTGCCCGGCGCATGCCCGGCCGGCGGTGCGGAAGCCCGGCCCGTCAGCCGAGGATCAGCTGCACCGGGTTGCGCTCCAGCAGCAGCACCGCGACGTCGTCGGTCAGCGCCCCGCCGTTCAGCTCCTCGACCTCGGCGATGGCGCTGTCGACCAGCCGCCCCCGGGTCAGCCCGGCGGCCTGGTGGTCGCCGACCAGGTCGGCGAGCCCGTCCTGGCCCAGGCGGCGGGACCCGGCCCCGACCCGGCCCTCGATCAGCCCGTCGGTGTAGAGCAACAGCCGCCAGCCGGCCCGCAGTTCGACCTCGTGGGCGGGCCAGGCGGCCTGCCCGTCGTGGCACGGCAGCAGGCCGAGCGCGGGCCCGGCGAGGTCGGAGGGCAGCGAGATCGGCTCGTGGTCCCGGCCGAGCAGCAGCGGTGCCGGGTGCCCGGCGAGGTAGAGCCGGGCCCGCTCGCCGGCGCCGAGCGAGCCGAGGTCGCTGCCGCTGCCGCCGGGCTCGATGACCAGCATGCAGAGCGTCGCGAAGATCTCGTCGCTGCGCCGCTCGTGCTCCAGCACGTGCTGGAGGGTGGTGAGCAGGGTCTCGCCGGTGAGGCCGGCGAAGACCAGGGTGCGCCACGCTATCCGGAGCGCGACGCCGAGCGCGGCCTCGTCCGGGCCGTGGCCGCAGACGTCGCCGATCACGACGTGGACGGTGCCGTCGTCGGTGCGCACGGCGTCGTAGAAGTCGCCGCCGAGCAGCGCGCGGCGGCGGCCGGGGCGGTAGCGCCGGGTGAAGGAGAGCCCGGCGCCGTCGAGCAGCGGGGTGGGCAGCAGGTGGCGCTGGAGGCGGGCGTTCTCCTGGCCGCGCAGCTCGGCCTCGACCAGGCGGCGCTGGGACTCGTCGGCGCGCTTGCGCTCGACGGCGTAGCGCAGGGCGCGGGCGAGCAGCGGGCCGTCGGTCTCGTGCTTGAGCAGGAAGTCCTGGGCGCCGGCCGCGACGGCGGCCGCGCCGAGTTCGGCCCCCGCGGCGTCGGTGAGCACCACGACCGGGGTGTGCGGGGCCCGGCGGAGCAGTTCGTGCAGGCCCTCCAGCCCGTCCGAGGGGTCGGACGGGTGCGGCAGGTCGGCGGGCGAGGCGAGGTCGAGCAGCACGCAGCCGAACTCGGGGGTGCGGGAGCGCCCGCGCCGGGCCCAGGGGGCGGGCGGGGCGAGCAGTTCGGTGGCCTGGTCCAGGCCGCGGGCCCAGTGGATCTCGATCGAGGTGCCGCTGTCGGCCACCGCGGCCTTGATCAGCTGGGCGTCCGAGGCGTCGTCCTCGATGACCAGCAGCCGCAGCGGTGCGCCGTCGGCGGGCCCGTCCGCCGCGGCGGGGCCGGCCGGGTCGGGGATGTGGGACGGGTGGGAGGCGTGCGCGGCCCGTGAGCGGGGGTGAGGTATCGGGGAAGTCGCCGTGGCCGGTCCGGTCGTGGCACGGCCGCGGGCATGGCCGACGCGGGCGCCGTCGTGGGCGCCCGGCAGGTCCGCGGCACCAGGTGCCCGCCCGTCTCCCGTTGCGGGCATCGGTGGTTCCTCCCTTTCCCCGACTGCGTAACGGCCGGCGTCCGTCCGCAGTGCCCGCCTGGCACCGCGCGTCGGGGAACTTCTCGCGACCATAACGTGATCTCCGGGGATTTCTCCGGCCGACCGGCGCCGTTGTGGTTATTGCCACGCCGGTGGCGGTGCGGTGACTGGACTCGGACGACGACTCGGTTCCGTCCCGGCGGATGCCGGGCGGTCCGGGAATGGGAGCGGGCGATGGTGGAGCGGATCACCCTGGTGGAGGGTGACATCACGGAGCAGCAGGTGGACGCGGTGGTGAACGCCGCCAACTCGTCCTTGCTGGGCGGTGGCGGGGTGGACGGCGCGATCCACCGCAAGGGCGGGCCGCAGATCCTGGAGGAGTGCCGCCGGCTGCGCGCCTCGCACTGGGGCAGGGGGCTGCCCACCGGACAGGCGGTGGCGACGGCGGCCGGACGGCTGCCGGCCCGGTGGGTGGTGCACACCGTCGGGCCGGTCCACCGGGCGGAGGAGTACGAGGAGCGGGCGGAGCTGCTGGCCTCCTGCTATCGCGAGTCGCTGCGCACCGCGGTGGCGCTCGGCGCGCGCACGGTGGCCTTTCCGGCCGTGTCGGCCGGGATCTACGGCTGGCCGCCGGCGGACGCGGCCCGGATCGCGCTCGGCACCGTCGCGGAGGTGCTGGACGGCGGTGACGTGGAGGCGGGTGCGGAGCTGGCGGAGGTGCGGTTCGTGCTGTTCGGGTCGGAGATGTACGGGGTGTTCGAACGGGCTCGGCGGGAGCTGTCCGAGCGGGGCGCCTGACGGCCGGGTGGAGCGTGGTGCCGGCCGGGTGGCGTGTGGTGTCGCCGTTCGGCCGGGTCCATGGTGGCGTGTCGAGGCGTCAACACGCCAGAGATATTCGATAACTCGTTCGAGTGAATGCATCAGGTCGGTCACCAGCTCCGGCGCTCGCGGGCAGGTGAGCGCCCCCGAACCCGGCAGCACCGCGCCGGCCCGCCGCTACGGTGCCGGCCCGTCGTCACGGTGCCGGCCCGCCGTCACGGTGCGAGCGCCGACCAGGGCAGCGTGACCTCGCCCTGCCGCCACCGTCCGCGCGCGTCCACCAGCGGCCAGCCGCCCGCCAGCGCCGTGCAGGCCGCCACCCAGCGCTGCCGCGCCCCGAACGCCCCGTACGGCGCGGCCGCCGCCCAGGCCCGGTCGAAGTCGGTCAGGAAGGCGTGCACCGGCCGTCCGGGCACGTTGTGGTGGATCAGCGCCTTCGGCAGCCGCTCGGCCAGGTCGGAGGGCTGGCCGAGGCCGCCCAGCCGGGCCGCGAAGGTCACCGTCCGGGGCCCCTCCGGACCGAGCGCGACCCAGACGTGCCGCCGCCCGATCTCGTCGCAGGTGCCCTCGACCAGCAGCCCGTCCGGGGCGAGCCGCGCGCACAGCCGCTCCCACACCCCGGCGACCGCCGACTCGTCGTACTGCCGCAGCACGTTGGCGGCCCGGATCAGCTGGGCCGGCGCGCCGCCGTCCAGCGGCACCTCGAAGCCCCCGCGCCGGAAGGTGAGCAGCGGCGGCTCGGCGTACGGCAGCGCGGCGGCGACCCGCTCCGGCTCGATCTCGATCCCGACCACCCGGACGTCCGGCCGCACCGTGCGCAGCCGCCCGGCCAGCTCGACGGCGGTCCACGGCGCCGCGCCGTAGCCGAGGTCCACCGCGACCGGCGGGCGCTCGGCGACGCGCAGCGCGCGGCCGAGGGTGTGGGCGATCCAGCGGTCCATCCGGCGCAGCCGGTTGGTGTTGGTGGTGCCCCGGGTGACCGTCCCCACCGCTCGCCCGGTCCGTCCGCGGGCGGGCGCGGCGGGAACGGGTTCGAAGGAGGCAGCCATGCCCAGAAGGGTAGTCGGGCCGTCGGCGGCACCGTGCTGACCTGGGGCGATGGCGACCGCCCCGGGCCGGTGGGCCGGGGCGGGAATGCCGAGCGCGGTCCGTGTGGTTGGCAGACTGGTGGTGATGTGTGCCCGGGACGGGGCAGCGCACACCGGACAACGGGCGGCCCGGTACGGACCGCCTCGACGGGCAGCACAGAGGAGGCTTCAGCCAGGTGATCCAGCACCCCGTCCGTTCGGTCCGCCGTGCCCAGTCGGCCGCCCCCGCGCGCGGCCGGCTCCAGTCGCTCGTCCCCGGCCGCCGCCGTCCGCGCCGGATCGCCATGCTGAGCGTCCACACCTCGCCGCTGCACCAGCCCGGCACCGGGGACGCCGGCGGGATGAACGTCTACATCGTCGAGCTGGCCAAGCGCCTGGCCGACCTCAACATCGAGGTCGAGGTGTTCACCCGGTCGATCTGCTCCGACGACGCGCCGACGGTCGAGCTGGCCCCGGGCGTGCTGGTCCGCCACGTCACCGCCGGGCCGTACGAGGGCCTGATCAAGGAGGACCTGCCGGCCCAGCTGTGCGCCTTCACCCACGGGGTGCTGCGGACGGAGGCGGGCCACCGCCCCGGCCACTACGACCTGGTGCACTCGCACTACTGGCTCTCCGGGCAGGTCGGCTGGCTGGCCGCGCAGCGCTGGGGGGTGCCGCTGGTGCACACCATGCACACCATGGCGAAGGTCAAGAACGCCGCGCTGGCCGCGGGCGACACGCCCGAGCCCGCGGCCCGGGTGATCGGGGAGACCCAGGTGGTGGAGGCGGCCGACCGGCTGATCGCCAACACCACCGAGGAGGCCGCCGAGCTGGCGCTGCACTACGCCGCCCGGCCGGACCAGCTGGCCGTCGTCCACCCCGGGGTCAACCTGGACGTCTTCCGTCCCGGCGGGCCGCGGACGCCCGCCGCCGCACGGGCCCGGCTGGGCCTGCCGCAGGACGCCGCGGTGCTGCTGTTCGCGGGCCGGATCCAGCCGCTGAAGGCCCCGGACGTGCTGCTGCGGGCGGTCGCCGCGCTGCTGGCCCGGCGCCCGGAGCTGCGCGAGCGCCTGGTGGTGCCGGTGGTCGGCGGGCCGTCCGGCACCGGGCTGGCCCGGCCGGAGAGCCTGCACAAGCTCGCCGCCCAGCTGGGCATCTCCGACGTGGTGCGGTTCCACCCGCCGGTCGGCCAGGAGCTGCTCGCCGACTGGTACCGGGCGGCGACGGCCCTGGTGATGCCCTCGTACAGCGAGTCCTTCGGGCTGGTCGCGCTGGAGGCGCAGGCCTGCGGGACCCCGGTGGTGGCGGCCGCGGTCGGCGGTCTGCCGGTCGCGGTGCGGGACGGCGAGACCGGCACCCTGGTGCAGGGCCACGACCCGCTGGACTGGTCGTACGCGCTGGAGCCGTACATCACCGACCGGGGCCTGGTGGCCCGGCGCGGCGCGGCGGCGGCCCGGCACGCGGCCGGCTTCGGCTGGGGCACCGCGGCGGCGACCACCGCCGAGGTGTACGCCGGCAGCATGGCCCGGCCGGCCGGCCGGATGGCTGCGGCCCGTCGCCGACTGGCCTGAGCGCGGGACGGCCCGGCCCTCGGCCGGCCCGTCGCCGACCGGCGCGGGGGCGGCCCGGCGGAACGTCGCGCGGCCCGCGCGCCGACCGGCCGGGGCTGCGCCGGCCCGGTACCGGCGAGTAACGTCACCCCCATGGCAATCCGCACCAAGGACGAGGCCCTGACCCTCCTGCGCACCGCCCTGGACGACGCCGGGGTGGCCTGGGAACCGGCCGCCACCGACCCGTACACGCTGGTGGCGGCCCTCCCGGGCACCCGGAAGCTGAGCACCACCTGCGCCCTGCGGGTCGGCGACCACACCCTGTCGGTGAACGCCTTCGTGATCCGCCGTCCGGACGAGAACCACGAGGCCGTCTACCGCTGGCTGCTGGAGCGCAACACCCGGCTGTACGGCGTCGGCTACGCGGTCGACGCGCTCGGCGACGTCTACCTGGCCGGCCGGCTGCCGCTGGAGGCGCTCACCCCGCAGGTCGTGGACCGGCTGCTCGGGACGGTGCTGGAGAACGCGGACGAGCCGTTCAACACCCTGCTGGAGCTGGGCTTCGCCACGGCGATCCGCCGGGAGTGGGAGTGGCGGACCAAGCGCGGGGAGTCCACCCGCAACCTGGCCGCCTTCGCCCACCTGGCCGCCCCGAAGGAGCTGCCGGCGGACGCCCCGGACGCGGACTGACCCGTGCGGACCGACCCGTGCGGACCGACCCGTGCGGACCGGCCCGTCCGGTCAGGCGCCCGCCGGGGCCTTCCCGGCGGGTTCCGCCGCGGGCGCCGGGACCGTGACGACGGTCCCGCCGGGCCGGATGCCCTGCGCGGCGCCGGTCCGCTTGCCCAGCAGCAGGTAGCCGACCGCGGCGACCGTGCCGAAGACTCCGCACGCACCCCACAGCGCCCCGCCGCCGGCCCGCTCCAGCAGCACCCCGCCGACGGCCGGGCCGAGGAACGAGGCGAGCGACCAGGCGAGCGAGTAGACGCCCTGGTAGCGGCCGCGGGCATGGGTCGGCGACAGTTCGGCGATCAGGCCCATGAGGGTCGGCGTGTAGAGGATCTCCCCGACCGTCCAGACCGCCACCGTTCCGGCGTAGAACCACGCGGACGACCCCGCCAGGGCCGTCAGCCCGAATCCCCAGCCGATGAACAGCGAGGCCGCCGCCAGCATGGCCGACCGGCTGCGGCTCTCGACCCACCGGGTGAGCGGGATCTGCAGCAGGACGATCAGCAGCCCGTTCAGGCCGATGACCAGGCCGTACTCGGTGGACGTGATCCCCCGGCGGCCCATGTCCACCGCGAGGGTGGTGGCGCCCTGCTGCAGTACCAGGGCGAGCAGCAGGGTGAGGCCGACCACGGCCATGAAGCGGCGGTCGCGGAACACGGTGCCCAGGCCGACCGCCGGTTCGTCGGCCTTCGCCGTCCGGACGTCGGGCTTCGTCTCCGGGATCCTGACGAAGATCACCACCGCGCAGAGCGCCGTGGAGAGCGCGTCCAGCAGGAACAGCGTGAGGTAGCCGTGGCTGGCGATCAGGCCGGCGACGGCCGAGGAGAGGCCGAAGCCCAGGTTGATCGCCCAGAAGTTCAGCGAGTAGGCGCGGACCCGGTCGGCGACCGGGACGATGTCCGCGATGATCGCCGAGATGGCCGGCCGGGTGGCGTTGTTGCAGAAGCCCACCAGGAAGGCCACCACCGCGATCGCCACCTGACCGTCCGTGAAGCCGAGCACGGCGGTGAACAGCGCGGTGCCGAGCTGGGCGGCGAGCAGGGTCGGACGGCGTCCGATCCGGTCGGTCAGCACGCCGGCGATGATCGCGGAGGCCGCCGAGCCGAGGCCGAACAGGGCGGCGACCAGGCCCGCGTAGGTGGCCGAGTACCCGCGGCTGCTGGTGAGGTAGAGCGCGAGGAAGGTGACCACGAAGGCGCCGAGCCGGTTGACCAGGGTCGAGACCCAGAGCCACCAGAACTGGCGCGGCAGCCCGCCCGCCGTCTCCTGGATCATTCTTCGGAAACCGGCGGTGACGAGCATGTGGGGGCTCCCGGGGGCAGGCGTCCGCCGATCGGTGCGGCAGGCCCGGTCAGCCGACGCATGTAAGTGTCAGATGCGCGAGGCACACGTTACACATTGGTCGAAGGTCCCCACCAGGGGTTTTCATGGCCCCCACTAAGCTGGGGGCCATGGCTGACACGACGTACCGACTCATCCTGCTCCGCCACGGCGAGAGCGAGTGGAACCAGAAGAACCTGTTCACCGGTTGGGTCGATGTCGACCTCAACGAGAAGGGCGAGAAGGAGGCCGCCCGCGGTGGCGAGCTCCTGGCCGCCGAGGGTCTGCTCCCCGACGTGCTGCACACCTCGCTGCTGCGCCGCGCCATCCGCACCTCGCAGATCGCCCTGGACAAGGCCGACCGGCACTGGATCCCGGTCAGCCGCAGCTGGCGGCTGAACGAGCGCCACTACGGTGCGCTCCAGGGCAAGGACAAGGCCCAGACCCTGGCCGAGTTCGGCGAGGAGCAGTTCCAGCTGTGGCGCCGCTCGTACGACACCCCGCCGCCGGTGCTGGCCGACGACTCCGAGTACTCGCAGGCCGGCGACGCCCGTTACGCCGAGATCCCGAGCGAGCTGCGTCCGCGCACCGAGTGCCTGAAGGACGTCGTGGAGCGGATGCTCCCGTACTGGTACGACGCCATCGTCCCGGACCTCGCCGCCGGCCGGACCGTGCTGGTCACCGCCCACGGCAACAGCCTGCGCGCGCTGGTCAAGCACCTCGACGGCGTCTCCGACGAGGCCATCGCGGGCCTGAACATCCCGACGGGCATCCCGCTGGTGTACGAGCTGGACGCCGACTTCAAGCCCGTCACCCCGGGCGGCCGCTACCTCGACCCGGACGCCGCCGCGGCCGCCATCGAGGCCGTCAAGAACCAGGGCAAGAAGTAAGCCGCTTGCCGCTGCGGCCCCGCCCCCGGTCCGACCGGGGGCGGGGCTTCGTTCGTTTCCGGTCGGTTCGTTGTGGGTCGGTTCGGGTTCAACCAGGTTGTCCGGTAGGGGAGTTGGGCAGTGAATGGGGAACTGGTTCAGACCATTGACGGGCTCGGTCGGCGACTCCTACCGTGAGGGCACCGGACCGGCGCAGGCATGCCAGGATCTCCCCGTCCGGGCCGCCGCACCCCCACGCGCGCGCGTCCGCGCCCCCGGCGCACACTCCATCCACCCCCACGGAGGAGCACCATGCGCACACGTCACATCGTCGGGGCCGCCGTCGCCGCGCTGGCGATCCCGCTGACCCTCGCCTTCCCGGCCTCGTCCCACGGCTGGATCTCGACCCCGCCCAGCCGGGCCGCGCTCTGCGACACCCACGTGGACGGCGTCCCGTGGGACTGCGGTGACATCCAGTGGGAGCCGCAGAGCGTCGAGGGCCCCAAGGGCTTCCCGGCCCTCGGCCCCTCGGACGGCACCATCTGCGCCGGCGGCAACGCCCGCTTCGCCGAGCTGGACGACCCCCACGGCGGCGCCTGGCCGACCACGCCGGTGACGGCGGGCCAGCAGCTCACCTTCACCTGGACGTTCACCGCCCGGCACGCGACCGCCGACTTCCGGTACTACATGACCAAACCGGGCTACGACGCGAGCCAGCCGGTCACCCGCGCCAACCTGGACCTGACGCCCTTCCTGACCGTCCCGTACGGCGGGAAGCAGGTGCCGAGCACGCTCAGCCACACCGCGACCGTCCCGGGCGGGCGCACCGGGCACCAGGTGGTCGTCGCGGTCTGGACGATCTCCGACACCGGGAACGCCTTCTACTCCTGCTCCGACGTCCGGTTCTGACCTGCGCAAGGCCCGCGCAAGGCCCGCGGAAGGCCCGCGGAAGCCCGCGGGAGGGTGAGCGGGCGAGCAGGCGAGCGGGCCGGAAAGCGCGAGGTGCACGGTCGCCGGTGGGCCGTGCACCTCGGGAGCTCCTCGGGCGGTGCCGCGTTCAGTGGCCGCCGCAGCAGCCGCCGTCGGCGCCTCCGCACTGGCAGGGCGCGCCGGACTGGCAGCCGCAGCCGCAGCCCGGGCCGCAGCCGCAGCCGGCCGCGAGGACGGGAAGCAGCTTCGGGGCGGGTGGCTCGACGGAGTGGTGGGCGGTTGCCGGTCGGGACGGGTTGGCCTTCATCGAGCTTCCCTCCTTGTGACGGGCACAGTCCTGTGCCCCCAATGTCGAGTGAAGCCGTCGAACGGATGAGCGTCAACGGGCGCGCAGTGGTGGGGCGCACGGAAGTCCGTGCGCCCGCACCACCCTTGCCACAGGTTTACTCACCCCTCGGGGTGAGCCCGGACCGGCGGTCAGTCGACCGGCGCGGCCTCGGCGGCCTCGGTGGCGGCCACGAACTCGGCCACGTGCTCGCCCGTCACCAGGTACACCACGCGCTTGGCGACCGACACCGCGTGGTCCGCGAAGCGCTCGTAGTAGCGGCCGACCAGGGTGATGTCGACGGCGGTCTCTATGCCGTGGTGCCAGCGCTCGTCGATCAGGTGCGACAGCAGCTCGCGGTGCAGGGTGTCGATCGCGTCGTCGTCCTGCTCCATCTCCAGGGCCTTGTCGACGTCCTTGGTGGCGATGACCAGGCCGGCCTTGGCCACCAGGCGCTGGGCGAGCTGGCCCATCTCCAGGACGGTGGAGTGCAGGTCGCTCGGCACGGCGGTGTCGGGGTAGCGCATCCGCGCGACCTTGGCGACGTGCCGGGCGAGGTCGCCGCAGCGCTCCAGGTCGGCGCTCATCCGCAGCGAGGTGACGACGATGCGCAGGTCGGTGGCGACCGGCTGCTGGCGGGCGAGGAGGTCGATGGCCCGGTTCTCCAGCTCGTGGTGGAGCTCGTTGACCTTCTCGTCGGCGGCGATCACGCTCTCCGCCAGCGCCAGGTCCGCGTCGAGGAGGGCGGTGGTGGCCCGGCCCATCGCCGATCCGACCAGCCGGGCCATCTCGACCAGGCTGTCGCCGATCGCATCGAGTTCCTCGTGGTACGCGTCGCGCATGTTCTCTCCTCAGTAGCTGTGTCGGTGGCGGTGCCGACCGGTCGGCCCGTACGACCGTCGTTCCGGCGTCCGGGTGACCGCTGCTGGTGGCGCGCATCGTACGCGCACACCCGAGCCGATGGCCGCTGTTCGGCACACCGATCTCTCCCACACGGGCTGCCCGGCCAACTTTCCGCCGCCAGGGCGACGGTGCACGGCCGCTCCGGTGAATCGACAGCTACCTGAAGGTGAATTCTCGGCAACGCGTGGTGGATGCCTTGACCCAGTGCATGGGGACTGCCCTGGTCGTGCGCTTACGCTGGCCACATGGACGTGAACGTGGCCGCCGCCGCTGCCTGTGCCATAGCCGGGCTCGGCGTCGGCCTCACCGCCTCCATCGCTTTCCGCTGGAGCGAGCGCGAGCAGGCCAGGGGCAGGTACAGCGCAACCGGCGGCAGGAACCCCGGCCGGTACCAGTCACTGGGCACCGGCAACCCCGAGCCGCCGCTGCCGCCCGGGGTCGACACCGTGCTCTCCGTGCTCCGCTCCTGCGCGATCGTGCTGGGCGAGGGCGACGAGGTGGTCAAGGCCAGCTCGGCGGCGTACGCGATGGGCCTGGTGCGCGGTGGCGCCGTCGCCGTGGACCAGATGCTCGGGCTGGCGCGCGCCACCCGCAGGGACGGCGAGATCCGCCAGGTCGAGCTGGAGGTGCCCCGGCCGGGCGCGGCCCGCGCGGCGGAGCCGCTCGCGGTCTCCGTCCGGGTGGCCCCGCTGGGCTCCCGACTGGTGCTGGTGCTGGTCGAGGACCAGACCGAGCGGCGCCGCGTGGAAGCCGTCCGCCGGGACTTCGTGGCCAACGTCAGCCATGAGCTCAAGACCCCGGTCGGCGCCCTGTCGCTGCTCTCCGAGGCGGTCGTCGACGCGTCCGACGACCCGGAGGCGGTGCAGCGCTTCGCCGGCCGGATGCAGGTCGAGGCGGCCCGGCTGGCCAGCCTGGTGCAGGAGATCATCGACCTCTCCCGGGTCCAGGACGACCGGCTGATGGTCGACGCGGAGCCGGTCGCGGTGGACGAACTGATCGCCGAGGCGATCGACCGCTGCCGCCAGCAGGCCGCCGCCAAGCAGATCCTGATCGCGGCGGGCGGCATCGCCGGCCTCTACCTGCACGGCAACCGCGGCCAGCTCGCCGCCGCGCTCGGCAACCTGGTCGAGAACGCCGTCAACTACAGCCCGCCCCGCACCCGGGTGGCCATCGCCACCCGCCGGATCTCCAGCGCCGCGGCGCTCGGGGAGGCGGACGGCGAGCTCATCGAGATCTCGGTCACCGACCAGGGCATCGGCATCTCCGAGAAGGACCGCGAGCGGGTCTTCGAGCGGTTCTACCGCGTCGACCCCGCCCGCTCCCGGGCGACCGGCGGCACCGGCCTGGGCCTGTCCATCGTCAAGCACGTCGCGGCCTCGCACGGCGGCACCGTCTCGGTGTGGAGCGTCGAGGGCCAGGGTTCGACCTTCACCGTCCGCCTGCCCGCCGGGCAGGCACCCACGGAGGACGAGCCCGACGACGCGTTCGACGACGAGCCCGACGCGTTCGACGGTCCCGACGACGCGCCGGACCGCGCGCCGGGCGGCGACCCCGCCGGGCCCGCCGCCGCACCCCGAACCCTCACCACGGCCCGTACGGACCGTCCGCTCCCCGCCGGGGAACGGAAACAACACCTGTCAGACACAACCCCTCAGCTTGCCCCGGAGGCCTGATCGTGACCCGAGTACTGGTGGTCGAGGACGAGGAGTCGTTCAGCGACGCCCTCTCGTACATGCTCCGCAAGGAGGGCTTCGAGGTGGCCGTCGCCGCCACCGGCCCCGACGCCCTGGAGCAGTTCGAACGCAACGGTGCCGACCTCGTCCTGCTCGACCTGATGCTGCCGGGCCTGCCCGGCACCGAGGTCTGCCGCCAGCTCCGGGTGCGCTCCAACGTCCCGGTGATCATGGTGACCGCCAAGGACAGCGAGATCGACAAGGTCGTCGGCCTGGAGATAGGCGCTGACGACTACGTCACCAAGCCGTACTCCACCCGCGAGCTGGTCGCGCGGATCCGCGCGGTGCTGCGCCGCCGCGGCGAGGACGGCGGCGCGGGCGACAACGGCGGCGGCCCGGGCGCCCTGGAGGCGGGCCCGGTCCGGATGGACGTGGACCGCCACGTGGTGACCGTGGACGGCGCCAAGGTCGACCTGCCGCTGAAGGAGTTCGACCTGCTGGAGATGCTGCTGCGCAACGCGGGCCGGGTGCTCACCCGGATGCAGCTGATCGACCGGGTGTGGGGCGCGGACTACGTCGGCGACACCAAGACCCTGGACGTCCACGTGAAGCGCCTGCGGGCCAAGATCGAGCCGGACCCGGGCGCGCCGCGCTACCTGGTCACCGTCCGCGGCCTGGGCTACAAGTTCGAGCCGTAAACCGTCCCGACCACGCGGAAGGCCCCCGCCGGCAGCAGCCGGAGGGGGCCTTCGCGTCGCTCCGGCGGGCCCTGGAGGGCCCGCCGGGGGCGGGGTGCGGCGTCAGTGCGCGGCCGGGACGGCCGGAGCGGTGGTGCCGGCCGGGACGGCGGCGCCGGTGGTCGGCGCCCCCGGGGTGGTGGCGCCGGTGGCCGGGGCGGTGGCGCCGGGGGTGGCGGTCTTGGCGGGGGTGGCGGTCGGCGAGGTGGTCGGCCCGTAGCCGCTGTAGAGGCCGAGGTTCGGGTTCACGCCGGCCTGGGCCTCGACCTTCTGGCCGTCCTTGAAGGTGAAGACGGTCGGGGCGAAGCCGCCGACGTGGACGGTCGCGGAGGCGACGGTGGCGGACGGGTTGCCCTGACCGCCGATCGCCACCGCGCCACCGGCCGGGACGACGATGCTGGACAGCGGAGCGCCGGCGGCGTCCGCGAAGGTGGCAGCGGCACCGCCGACGGTGACGGACTGGAGCTCGGCCGGGATGTTCGCGGTGTTCGCGATGTTCACGACCACGCTGGCGGCACCGGTGTAGTCGCCCGCGGTGTTCTCCCCGGTGACGACCACGATGTTGTTCAGCCGGAGGTTGGTCCCGAGGGTCGCCGCAGCGTTGTCGGGCTTGATCTGCAAGGTATCCGGCGTGTTGCCGGCGGCGCAGGAGGACAGCGAGGCGATGGCGATGGCGGCGATGGCGGCGATGCTGCCGCGTCGAAGGCTGCGGCTCACGGCGGCGGCTTCTCCTAAGTCACGTGTCGGTAGGTCAGGTCTCAGATTATCGACCTCACTTATGCGCTCCTCACGGGGTGGCCCCCGTGTCGCACTCCCGGGGGCCGCCGGGGGGCCGTCCGGCGGCACGCTCGACGTGTCCAGGTCACTCGACGGACAAGGTTCGACCAAGATCGAATAACGATTCGGTCGCGACCCGAAAAGGGGTGAAAGCTCAAGATCCAATCATGGTTGCGGGGGTGTTGCGCAAGGGTTTCGTCCAACCCCGGAACCGCCTCCGACCTGCGGGAAGCCGTTCTCGAACACCGGTCGCAGCACGTCATGGGGGTCGTTGTCAAGCCCCGAGACCGGCCCTGACCTGCGAAAACGCCCTTCGAGTGTGCCGAGAAGCGTGTTATTCTGGAAAGCCACGGAAGGGGTCCTGTCACATGACGTTCAAGGTTGGCGACACGGTGGTCTACCCCCATCACGGGGCCGCGCTGATCGAGGCCATCGAAACTCGCCAGATCAAAGGTGTGGACAAGACCTACCTGGTGCTCAAGGTGCAGCAGGGAGACCTGACGCTCCGCGTGCCCGCCGAGAACGCGGAGTTCGTCGGTGTGCGCGATGTAGTCGGCCAGGAGGGTCTGGACCGGGTCTTCGAGGTGCTGCGGGCACCGTACACGGAAGAGCCGACCAACTGGTCCCGTCGCTACAAGGCGAACCTGGAGAAGCTCGCCTCGGGTGATGTCATCAAGGTCGCCGAGGTCGTTCGCGACCTCTGGCGCCGCGAGCGCGAGCGCGGCCTCTCGGCCGGCGAGAAGCGAATGCTCGCGAAGGCGCGCCAGATCCTCGTCAGCGAGCTCGCGCTGGCGGAGAACACCAACGAGGACAAGGCGGAGACGCTGCTCGACGAGGTCCTCGCCTCGTAGCGCGCGCCACCGCAGTGCGGTCGGGCTGCCGCCCAACGCTCACAGCGCCCGGTGCCGGCGCGCCGCTCCTCGGACGAACCGTCCGGGAGTGGTGCATTGGCACTTCGGGCGCTGAGGCATGTCCGGACCACGCCACCCGCCCTGGCCGGCCGAGGCCGGCAAGGCCTTTTCGGCTCCCGCTGTTGCGGAGAGCTTGCGGAGCTGTGCGGCGGGCGGTGGACCGTGGTTCTTCGGAAGGGGCCCGGTGCGCCCGCCGGGCACGCCATGGCCATACCCACTTCGCCGAAGGAGTGAAACCTGAACGCGTCAGGAGCAGTCGCAGCAGCAGTGGTGCCCGCCGCCGGACGCGGTGAGCGGCTGGGGCCGGGGGCCCCGAAGGCCCTGCGGGAACTGGGGGGTGTGCCGCTCCTGGTGCACGCCGTCCGGGCCCTGGCCCGCAGCCGGGCGGTCGGCCTGGTCGTGGTCGCCGCGCCCGCCGACGGGGTGGCCGAGGTGGTCGCCCTGCTGGACAGCCACGGGCTGGACGACAAGGACATCCGGGTGGTGGCCGGCGGGGCGACCCGCCAGGAGTCGGTCCGGCTCGGCCTGGCCGCGATCCCGGACGAGGTCGGGATCGTGCTGGTGCACGACGCGGCCCGCCCGCTGGTCCCGGTCGAGGTGGTGGACGCCGTCGCGGCCGCCGTCCGGGCCGGAGCGCGGGCCGTGGTGCCCGCGGTGCCGCTGGCCGACACGGTGAAGCGGGTCGAGCCGAACCCGGGCGGTCCCGAGCCGGTGCTCGACACGCCCGAGCGCGCCACCCTGCGCGCGGTGCAGACCCCGCAGGGCTTCGACCGCGCCACCCTGGTCGAGGTGCACGCCAAGGCGCTGGCCGAGGAGAGCGACGGCACCGCCGACGCGCCGCCGGTCACCGACGACGCCGGCCTGGTCGAGCGCTACGGCGGCCGGGTCGTCGTGGTGCCCGGCCACGAGGAGGCGTTCAAGGTCACCCGTCCACTGGACCTCGTGCTCGCCGAGGCCGTACTCGCCCGCAGGAGGGCCGCCGATGCCTACTGACCCGCAGACCGCCCCCGTGATCCCCCGGGTGGGGATCGGCACCGACGTGCACGCCTTCGAGGCCGGCCGCCCGCTCCGGGTGGCCGGGCTGGACTGGCCGGACGCCGGGGCCGGGCTCTCCGGGCACTCGGACGCCGACGTCGCCGCCCACGCCGCCTGCGACGCGCTGTTCTCGGCCGCCGGGATCGGCGACCTGGGCGCCCACTTCGGCACCGACCGCCCGGAGTGGGCCGGCGCGTCCGGGGTGAAGCTGCTCGGCGAGGCGGCCCGGCTGGTCCGCGAGGCGGGCTTCGAGATCGGCAACGTCGC
This sequence comes from Kitasatospora sp. NPDC127116, assembly GCF_042677365.1. Classification (NCBI taxonomy): domain Bacteria; kingdom Bacillati; phylum Actinomycetota; class Actinomycetes; order Kitasatosporales; family Streptomycetaceae; genus Kitasatospora; species Kitasatospora sp. NPDC127116. The sequence goes on along the minus strand of NZ_JBHXTL010000151.1, from coordinate 5,259 downwards.
CGTCCAGGTGATCGGCGTGCGGCCGAAGATCGGCAAGCGGCGGGACGAGGCGCAGGCGGCGCTGTCCGGGGCGGTCGGCGCCCCGGTGTCCGTCTCCGGCACCACCACCGACGGACTGGGCCTGACCGGCCGGGCCGAGGGGCTGGCCGCGATCGCCACCGCCCTGGTGTACGAACGGCGTTGAGCCGGTCGCGGTGAGCGGGCGGGAAGAAACCGCTCCTGACGGGTGTTCACCCGGTGTCCTCGGGGCCCGAGTCGCTACTGTTCGGCTCGGGCCCGTACGGGCTTCCGCTCGGGCCGAACCGCCGACGAGAAGAGGTAATCCGTGACCGCCCAGCTCTCCGACCGTGCCAAGGCGCTGCTCGACGACAAGAGCTTCGCCGTGGTCTCCACCATCCAGCCCGACGGCAGCCCCCAGGCCTCGGTGGTCTGGGTCAAGCGGGACGGCGACGACATCCTGTTCTCCACCGTCCAGGGCCGCCGCAAGCACCTCAACCTGGAGCGGGACCCGCGGGTCTCGATCCTCGTCAACCCGTCGGAGGACCCGTACGAGTACCTGGAGGCCCGCGGCGAGGTCTCGCTGACCACCGAGGGCGGCCGGGAGCTGATCGACGAGCTGGCCGCCAAGTACCGCGGCGTGGACAAGTACACCTGGGACGGTCCGGACGACGTCCGGGTGGTCGTCCGGCTCACCCCGCGCAAGGTGCTCGGCAGCATCTGACCCCGCCCGCGGGCCACTGTTTCCCCGGGATCACGCCCCCGTTGTCCCGGGGAATGTGGCGGGGCACCCCCTGCTGCCCACTACGCTTGACGCTGTGAGCATTCGTCTGTACGACACCAGCACCCGCCAGGTACGCGACTTCGTCCCGCTTGTACCGGGTTGTGTCTCGATCTACCTGTGCGGCGCTACCGTCCAGTCGGCGCCACACATCGGGCACATCCGGTCGTACCTCAACTTCGACATCATGCAGCGGTGGTTCGCCTGCCGCGGCTACCAGGTGACCTTCGCCCGGAACGTCACCGACATCGACGACAAGATCATCGCCAAGGAGCGCGAGCTCGGCACGCCGTGGTGGCAGATCGCCTACGAGAACGAGCGCGCCTTCAACGACGGCTACGACGCGCTCGGCTGCCTGCGGCCGACCGTCGAGCCGCGGGCCACCGGGCACATCCCCGAGATGATCGCGATGATGCAGGGGCTCATCGCCAGGGGCCACGCCTACGCGGCCGACGGGAACGTCTACTTCGACGTGCGGTCGTACCCCGGCTACCTGGCGCTCTCCAACCAGAAGCTGGACGACCTGCGCCAGCCCGAGGGCGAGGGCGAGACCGGCAAGCGGGACCAGCGCGACTTCGCGATGTGGAAGGCCGCCAAGCCGGGCGAGCCGAGCTGGGAGACCCCGTGGGGCCCCGGCCGTCCGGGCTGGCACCTGGAGTGCTCGGCGATGGCCCACAAGTACCTGGGCGCGGCCTTCGACGTCCACGGCGGCGGGCTGGACCTGATCTTCCCGCACCACGAGAACGAGATCGCCCAGTCCAAGGCCTACGGCGACGACTTCGCCAACTTCTGGGTGCACAACGCCTGGGTCACCATGGCCGGCGAGAAGATGAGCAAGTCGCTGGGCAACTCGGTGCTGGTCTCCGAGATGGTCCGGGCGTGGCGGCCGATCGTGCTCCGCTACTACCTGGCCGCCCCGCACTACCGCTCGATGATCGAGTACAGCGAGGAGTCGCTGCGCGAGGCCGAGGCCGGTTTCGGCCGGATCGAGGGCTTCATCCAGCGCGCCGTCGAGCGCTGCGGCACGGTCGACGCGGCGCCCGAGGTGCCGCCGGCCTTCGCCGAGGCGATGGACGACGACTTCGGCGTCCCGCAGGCGCTGGCCGTCGTGCACACCGCCGTCCGCCAGGGCAACAGCGCCCTGAACGCGGACGACAAGGAGAGCGTGGTGGCGCGACTGGCCGAGGTCCGTGCGATGCTCGGTGTACTGGGCCTCGACCCGCTCGACCCGCACTGGGCCGGGACGGAGCGCGGCGAGGACCTTCACGGCGTGGTCGACTCGCTGGTCCGCCTGGTCCTGGACCAGCGGCAGGCGGCGCGCGAGCGCAAGGACTTCGCCACCGCGGATGCCATCCGCGACCAGCTCGGCCTGGCCGGGCTGGCGATCGAGGACACCCCGTCCGGCCCGCGCTGGACGATCAACAGCCAGTAACCCCATCCGACGATCGGGGTGATGGGTGGGCCGTACCGGACCGGTGCGGCCCTCCCGCATGACGTACGCATGTCGTCGGCGGCCACCGGGCAGACCGGGGCGGTCGGGGCATGCCGGACAGACAGGAAGTACAGCCATGGCCGGCAACAGCCAGCGCAGGAACCGCCGCAACCCCGGATCGAAGAAGGGCGCGTCTGTCGGTACCGGCGGGCACAGCCGGAAGGCGCTCCAGGGCAAGGGTCCGACCCCGCCCGGTGCGGAGCGCAAGGGTCACCCCAAGCAGCGCGCCGCCAACGCCGCGATCAAGCGCGAGCGGGACGCCAAGGCCCGGGCCGGCATGCGCCGGGCCGGAGCCGGCGGTCGCGGCGGCCGCGGCGGCGCGGGCAGCGCCGAACTGGTCTTCGGCCGCAACTCGGTGGTCGAGGCCCTGCAGGGCGACGTGCCGGCCAACGCGCTGTACGTCCAGCAGTTCATCGACACCGACGACCGGGTCCGTGACGCCTTCCAGGCCGCCAACGACCGCGGCATCCCGCTGATGGAGGCCCCGCGGCCCCAGCTGGACCAGATGACCGGCGGGATGAACCACCAGGGCCTGGTGCTCCAGGTGCCGCCGTACGAGTACGCGCACCCCGAGGACCTCCTGGCGGACGCCGCCGACGCCGGCCAGGACGCGCTGATCATCGCGCTGGACGGCGTGACCGACTCGCGCAACCTGGGCGCCGTGGTCCGCTCCGCCGCCGCCTTCGGCGCGCACGGCGTGGTCATCCCCGAGCGCCGCGCGGCCGGCATGACCGCCGGTGCCTGGAAGACCTCCTCCGGCGCCGCGGCCCGGCTGCCCGTCGCCCGGGCCACCAACATGACCCGTGCCCTGGAGGCCTACCAGAAGGCCGGCCTGATGGTGGTCGGCCTGGCCGCCGACGGCGAGGCCGAGATCGGCGACCTGGAGCTGCTGACCGGTCCCGTGGTGATCGTCGCGGGCAGCGAGGGCAAGGGCCTGTCCCGGCTGGTCTCGGAGACCTGCGACATGCGGGTCCGGATCCCGATGTCCGGCCTGACCGAGTCGCTGAACGCCGGTGTCGCGGCGGGCATCGTGCTGTACGAGGCCGCGCGGCTGCGCGCCAAGCGCTGAGCGCTGAGCGCTGAGAGCTCGGTGCTGACCGTTTGGTGCTGGGCACGGCCGGGGCGCGGAGCGCAGGCGATCTTCCGAATTCCCCGCAATCCGAGTGGAAGGCGATCGGGCCCGATCGGGCCCGATCGCTTTTTTCATGATCACTTCAAGTGTGCGCCGGACATCCACCCGGCAGAGTGTCCTAAGCGGCCGTCACCCGGTTAGACGGGCGTGGACACCAGAACACCTCGGCGCCCCCTGTTCGGCAACGGCAGTTCCGGGATAGACGCGGGCCCCGCCCTCAACACCGTCAAGGTGGAGTCGGACCCTTCGCGGCTCAGCAGCACCCAGGCGAGCTTCCGGCTGCGGCTCGGCGCCCCGACGGCGCCGCTGATCGAGGCCCCGGCCGGACTGCTGTCCACCGGCGCCGCGTTCGGCGACCCGTACGCCAACCAGGGCCTGATCCGCCGTCCGCTGGTCACCCCGCAGGTCGTCGTGCCCGCCTCCGCCGTCCCGGCGCTGGCCGGGGCCGGGGCCGGCGGCGCGCCGCGCCGCAAGGGCCGGGTCACCGCCGTCACCTGGACCGGCCAGGCGCCCCCCGGGGACCTCGCGGCCACCCAGCTGCTGGAAGCGGTGCGCCTCGGCGGCACCCCGGCCGGCGGCGTCCGCCTGGTCGAGCCGGACACCCGGGCGCTCCCCTCCCTCGCGGGCGCCCGGGCCGTCCCGCGCCAGCCCCGCGAGGGCGCCGGCACCGCCACCGACGCGGGCGTCGGCCCGGTCGGCGAGCCGCACGGCTGGACCCCGAGCGGCGAGCTGCCCGAGGTCTCCGCCGCCGACGCCGCGGGCAAGCAGCCCTGGTACCCCGGCCGCCGGGTCGACCTCGGCCTGGTGCTGCTGCCGCTGCGCGCCGTCCTCGGCTCGCTCTCGGTCTACGCCGGGTTCAGCAAGCTCTGCGACCCGGTGTACTTCGACGGCGGCGAGCGCGGCTCGATGATGCGCTGGCTCTCCTCGCTGCACCCCTGGAAGGTCGCCGAGCCGCTGCTGGCCTTCGCCATGGCGCACCCGGTGGGCGCCGGCCTGGCGGTGTCGTTCACCCAGATCGTGGTCGGCGTGCTGACCGTCCTCGGCCTCTGGCAGCGGCTCGCCGCCGGCGCCGCGATGGCGCTCTCCGCCGCGCTGCTGTTCACCGTCAGCTGGCGGGCGGTCCCGGTCTACGACACCCCGGACCTGATCTTCCTCGCGGCGTGGAGCCCGCTGCTGATCGCCGGGGCGCCGTTCGCCTCGCTGGACGGGCGGCTCGGCCTGGAGGCCTGGCGCCGGTTCGGCGCGGACACCTCCGGGGCACTGCGCCGCCGGGTGCTGCGCCGCGGCGCCGTGGTCACCACGGTCGTGGTCGGCCTGACCCTGCTGCTCGGCTCGATGCTCGGCGCCGCCGTCCGCACCGGCGCCCGGGCGCACCAGGCGCCGGACCGTCCGGCCACCGACTACGGCACCCCGGTCTGGCCGTCCGGCAGTCCGTCCGGCGCCCCCGGCGGTGGCAAGGGCACGTCCACCACGCCCCCGCCCGCCGCCCCGCGCCCGGCCACCCCGACGCCGAGCGCGACCACCCAGGCCACCACGCCGCCCGCCAAGCCCGCCACCCCGACGCCGAGCGGCAAGGGGCACTCGGGCCGGGCGGAGGCCGGGTCGGGCGCCTCCCCGGCCGCGCCCGTGCCGCCCACCGGCCCGGGCGGCACGGCACCCGCGTCGCGCAGCACCCCGGGTGCCGGTGGCGCGGGGCCGGGGTCCAAGTCCAGCCCGAGCTCCGGCGGGCTGCTCGGCGGGGTGCTGGGCAGCGCGCCGCTGGCCGACCTGTCCGGCGGCCGGGCCTCCCACCCGGGGGCGCCGACCGCGACCTGAGGTCCCCGTAACGGCGATCGGCCGGGTGCTCCGTGGGGGAGC
>NZ_JBHXTL010000150.1:0-20762 GCF_042677365.1 Kitasatospora sp. NPDC127116 | reverse complement strand
GGTGAGGGCGGTGGTGCGCCCGGTCCGCGCCCGGCGCAGCCCGGCGGCCATGGCGGCCTCGGTGCGCACCACCGGGCGCCGTCGCGCCCCGTTCCCCACCACCCGACTTCGCCCAGCCTCCCCGCGGGGCCCGGCCCGCCAGGGCCCGCGCCCCCGACCGCCCGAACAGGAGTTCCCGGAATGACAGCACACGGACGGCACGGCGACCCGGCCGAGCTGCTCGGCCGGCTCGCCCAGCACGGCGTCCGGCTGCGGCTGGTCGACGGCGACCGCATCGAGGTGCGCGCCGCCGCCGGCTCGCTTCCCGACCACATCCGGCACGAACTCGCCGAGAACAAGGCCGAGTTGATCGCGCTCCTGAAGCAGGGCGACACCGCCCGGCAGGCCGGCGCGCTGCCGCGGGCGGTACCCGACCCCGAGCGGCGCCACGACCCGTTCCCCCCGTCCGACCTGCAGATGTCCTTCCTGGTCGGCAGCACCGCCCAGTTCGAGTACCACGTCCGGCCGCACCAGTACATGGAGTTCGACTTCGCGGAGCTCGACCCGGAGCGCTTCGAGGCCGCGCTCAACCGGATGCTGCACCGCCAGCGCGGCAGCCTGGTGGTGGTGCGGGAGGACCTCCAACTGGAGACCGTCCGCGACCCGGCGCCCGTACGGGTGCGGGTGGCGGACCTGCGGCAGGCCGGCGAGGCCGAGGCGATGGCCGCCGTCGAGCGGACCCGCGACGAGATGCAGGCGGCCGAACTCCCGCTGGACACCTGGCCCTGGATGGACGTGCGGATCACCCGCTACGGCGACGGCCGGGCCCGGCTGCACTACAACAACAACAACTTCTTCAGCGACGGTCCGGGCACCGGCCGCTTCCTGGACAGCGTGCTGCGCGCCTACCACGACCCGTCCGAGGCCGTGGACGACCTCGAACTGGGCTACCGCGACTGCGTGCTGGCGCTGGCCGCGCTGGAGGAGTCGGAGCGCGGCGAGGCCTCCCGGGCGTACTGGTGCGACCGGATGGCCGACTGGCCCGAGGCGCCGAACCTGCCGCTGGTGAGCGGCGCGGACACCCGGACCCGGGCCCGGCTGACCCGGCGCGAGTTCACCCTGGACGCCGAGCAGTGGGCCCGCTTCAAGCGGCGCGCCACGGACCACGGCGTCACCCCCACCAACGCGGTGTACGCGGTCTACGCCGAGACGGTGGCGCACTGGAGCGGCTCGCGGCACTTCCTGCTCAACAACATGATGACCCACCGGCTGCCGATCCACCCCCAGATCACCGAGGTGGTCGGCAACTTCGCCTCGCTCTACCCGCTGGAGGTGGACTGGCGGCACGACGAGCCGTTCCACGACCGGGCGCGGCGGCTGCAGACCCGGGTCATGACCGACATGGAGCACACCTACTGGAGCGGGGTGAAGGTGCTCCAGACCCTCAACCAGGTGCGCCGCACCCCGGGCCGGGCGGCCTGCCCGTTCGTGGTCGGCAGCGGCCTGTTCATGGGGCACCTGGACCAGCCGGTCTTCAGCCACCTGGAGACGCCCCAGGTGCTGCTCGACAACCAGTTCTGGGAGCAGAGCGACGGCGGCCTGTGGGTGGTCTGGGACCTCATCGAGGCGATGTTCCCCGCCGGGCTGATCGACGCCATGCACGCCGCCTACCGCGACCTGCTCCTGCTGCTCGCCGAGGACCCGGCCGCCTGGGAGCACCGCTCCTTCGACCTGCTGCCGGCCGCCCAGCGCGAGCGCCGGGCCGCCGTCAACGACACGGCCGGCCCCGTACCCACGGGCCTGCTCGACCGCGCGCTCGCCCGGCAGGCCGCGCAGCGGCCCGACACCGCGGCCGTGCTGACCGCGGACGGCGCCGTGGACTACGGGCGACTGCACGCCCGCGCCCAGGAGCTGGCCGCCCGGCTGGCCGCGGCCGGGGTGCGCCCCGGGGACAAGGTCGCCGTCGTCCTGCCGAAGGGCGACGAGCAGATCGCCGCCGTGTACGGCGTGCTCGCGGCCGGCGCCGCCTACGTGCCCATCGACCCCGCCTGGCCGCGGGAACGCGTGGGCGAACTGCTCGCCGACACCCCCGCGGCGGCCGTGGTCACCTCGGCCGGGGAACGGGAGTCGATCGCCGCCGTCGCCGCCTGCCCGGTGCTGACGGCGGGGGAGCCCGCCGCCGAAGCGGGTCCCGCACCGGCCCGGGCGGGCGATGCGGGCGACACCGCGTACGTCATCTACACCTCGGGGTCGAGCGGAAGGCCCAAGGGCGCGGTGCTCGACCACCGCGGGCCGCTGAACACCGTGGTCGACATCAACCGCCGGTTCGGCATCGGCCCCGGCGACGTGGTCCTCGGGGTGTCCTCGCTCTGCTTCGACCTGTCCGTCTACGACGTCTTCGGCACCGCCGAGGCCGGCGCGACCCTGCTGCTGCCGCCGCCCGGGTCGGCCGACCCGGGGCAGTGGGCCGACCTGGTGCGCGAGCACGGCGTCACGGTCTGGAACTCGGTACCGGCGATCATGCAGCTGTTCGCCGAGGCCGCCGAGCAGGCCGGGCTGACCTTCCCCGGGCTGCGCGTGGTCCTGCTCAGCGGCGACTGGATCCCCGTCCGGCTCCCGGCGCTGATCCGGCGGATCGCGCCCGGGGCGCGCGTGGTCAGCCTCGGCGGCGCCACCGAGGCGTCGATCTGGTCCATCCACCACCCGATCGACCGGGTGGACCCGAACTGGGCGAGCATCCCCTACGGCCGCCCCCTGGGCAACCAGACCTGGCGGGTGCTGGACCGGACCGGCCGCGACGCCCCCGACTGGGTCACCGGCGACCTGTACATCGGCGGCACCGGAGTCGCGCTCGGCTACCTCAACGACCCCGCCCGGACGGCCGCCTCCTTCGTCACCGACCCGGCCACCGGCGAGCGGCTCTACCGCACCGGCGACCTCGGCCGCTACCGCCCCGACGGCGACATCGAGTTCCTGGGCCGCGCCGACTTCCAGGTCAAGATCCAGGGCTTCCGGGTGGAACCGGGCGAGATCGAGCACGCCCTGGCCCGGCACCCGGCCGTACGGAACGCCGTCGTCGTCGCCCGCACCGCAGGCTCGGGACGCCAGCTCGCCGGCTACGCCGTGGCCGAGCGGGGCGCACCGCGTCCGGAACCCGAGGAACTGCGCGGCTTCCTGGCCGAACGGCTGCCCGGCCACCTCGTGCCGAGCTTCGTCGTCGTGCTCGACGACCTGCCGCTCACCGCCAACGGCAAGCTGGACCGCCGCGCGCTGGAGGCCATGGGCCCGGCCTGCGACGGGCAGGACCGGACGTACACCGCCCCCCGGACGGAGACCGAGAAGGTCCTCGTGGAGATCTGGGAGTCGGTCCTCGGCATCGAGTCGGTCGGTGTCCACGACGACTTCTTCGAGCTCGGCGGGCAGTCCTTCGCGGCGCTGCGCGTCATCGGCCTGGTCGGCCAGCGGCTCGGGCTGCGCGCCCCGCTCGGGGCGCTGCTGGAGCACCGGACGGTCGCCGAGCTCGCCGCCCTCCTGGAGGCCGGGCAGGAGGAGTGGTCCCCGCTGGTGGCGCTCGACGCCACCGGCGACGGAACGCCCTGGCTGCTGGTGCACCCGGCGGGCGGGAACGTGCTCTGCTACCGGGGCCTGGCGGAACTGCTCGACGGCCCCGCCCACGCCTTCCAGGCGCCCGGCCCGGGCGTGGGCCGGGATCCGCTGGACACGGTGGAGGAGCTGGCCGAGTGCTACGCGCGGGCGCTGCTCGCCGTCCGCCCGCACGGGCCGTACCGGGTGGCCGGCTGGTCCTCCGGATCGGTGATCGCCTTCGAACTGGTCCGGCTGCTGGAGCAGCGGGGCGAGACGGTGGAGCGCTTCGTGGTGATCGACTCCCCGGCCCCCGAGCGGGCCGCCGCCCCAGAGGCCCGGGAGACGGACGGGGCCCGGGAGACGGACGAGGCGGCCGTGCTGCTCTGGTTCCTGGAGGACCTGGACATCGGCTTCGACCCGGCGGCCGTGCGCCCCGGGGCGGCCGCCGAGGTGGCCGCGGCCCCGGCGGCGGAACGGCTCGCCCGGGCCGTGGCGCTGGCCCGCGAACAGGGGCTCGACCTCCCGGACGCCGCCGACCTGGCCCTCAGCTGGCCGGTGTTCCGGGGAATCATCACCGCCTGCCACCGCTACCGCGCCGGGACGATCACGGCCGACACCACCGTGATCCGGGCGGCGCACGGGAGGGTCAGCGAGTTCGCCGACCACCCCCACGCGGACTCCGCCGAGTGGGGCTGGGCCCCGCTCACCACCGGCCGGACCACCGCCGACCGGACCGACGGCACCCACCACACCCTGCTCACCGGCACCCGTGTCGCGGCCGTCGCCGCACTCATGACCACGTGTCCGGCTCAGCACTGACCCCAGGGGGACGACCCGCGATGGACCACGACCTGATCTCGGAACTCCAGCACCTGGGCATCAAGCTGAGGCTCTCCGGCGACAGCCTCGAAGTGATCGCGCCGCCCGGCGCGGTCACCGCCCGGATCCGGGACGAACTCCGGGCCCGGCGCGGCGAGCTGATCGACCTGCTGCGCGCGGCCGGACAGGGCGCCGGCCCGGCGCCGCTCACCGCGCGGCCCGACCAGCGGCACGAGCCGTTCCCGCTCACCGACATCCAGCACGCCTACTGGATCGGCCACAACCGGGCGCTCGAACTGGGCGGGGTGGCCACCCACTTCTACTTCGAGCTCGACCGCGACGGCCTGGAGGTGGACCGTCTGGAGCGCAGCCTGCGCAAGGTCATCGCCCGGCACGACATGCTGCGCGCGGTGATCGGCCCGGACGGCCGCCAGCGGGTGCTGCCCGAGGTCCCGGACTACGAGATCCGCCACTACGACCGGGCGGACGCCACCGAGGACGCCTTCGAGGAGCACCTGCGCTCGCTGCGGGCCGAACTGGACCACCAGGTCCTCGCCCCCGACACCTGGCCGCTGTTCGACATCCGCGCCACCCGGCACCGCGAGGGGCTGCGCCTGCACGTCAGCCTCGACCTGCTGATCATGGACGCCTACAGCTTCGACCTGTTCTTCCGCGACTGGCAGCGCCACTACGAGGACGAGCAGTGGACGCCGGAGCCGTTCGCGATCGGCTACCGGGACTTCGTCCTCGCCGAGGAGGAGAAGCGCGGCGGCGCCCGGTACCGGGCCGCCGAGAAGTACTGGCTGGACCGCCTCGACGAACTGCCCCCGGCCCCGGACCTGCCGCTGGCGATCCAGCCCGGCTCGGCCGAGCGGACCGTCTTCACCCGCCGCCGGGCCTCGCTGCCCCGCGAGCAGTGGGAGCTGGTCAAGAAGACCGCCAGGGAGCGCGGCCTGACCCCCTCGTCGGTCCTGCTGGCGGCCTTCGCCGACGTGCTGCGCCAGTGGACGTCGCAGGGCGACTTCACCCTCAACCTGACCCTGTTCAACCGGCCCGCCGAGGCGCACCCGCAGATCGGCGGGATCATCGGCGACTTCACCTCGCTGACCCTGCTGCGGATCAGCGGCGGCCAGGACGAGAGCTTCGCCCGGCGCACCGCCGGCTTCCAGCAGCAGCTGATGCGGGACCTGGAGCACCTGTCGTACAGCGGCGTGCGCGTGCTGCGCGAGCGGGCCCGCCGGCTCGGCAGCGGCCTCGGCGCCGGCATGCCGATCGTCTTCACCAGCGCCCTCGGCTTCTCGGGCGACGCCGACACGATGGACGGCATGGCGTTCTTCGGCGACTACCGCCACGGGGTGAGCCAGACCCCGCAGGTCTGGCTCGACCACCAGGTGCTGGAGGAGAACGGCGAACTGGTCTTCAACTGGGACGCGGTGGAGGCGCTGTTCCCCGAGGGCCTGCTCGACGACATGTTCGCCGCCTTCCGGACCCTGCTCGGCCGGCTGAGCGACGATCCGGCCCTCTGGGACGACCTGGCCCCCACGGTCGGGGCCCCGGCCGCGCAGCTGGAGGAGCGCGAGCGGGTCAACGCCACCGCCCTCGACCTGCCCGGCGGGACGCTGCTGAGCCTCGTGGCCGACCAGGCGCGGCGCACCCCGGACGCCACGGCCGTCGTCTCCGAGGGCGGCACGCTCTCCTACGGCGACGTGCTGGCCTCGGCGCACCGGCTCGGCCACCGGCTCGCCGGCCTCGGCGCCGCCCGCGGCGAACTGGTCGGCGTGGTGCTGGACAGGGGCCCGGAGCAGATCCCGGCGGTCCTCGGGGTGACGGCCTCCGGCGCGGCCTACCTGCCGATCGATCCGCAGTGGCCCGCGGCGCGCCGCCGGCAGCTGCTGGAGTCCGGCCGGGCCGCCCTGGTGGTCACCTCGGCCCGCCACCGGGACGAGCTGGAGTGGCCCGCCGGGACGGTCCTGGTGACCCTGGACGACGAGGAGACGCTGGCACAGCCGGCCACCGAGCCGCCGACCGCGCCGGCCCCGGAGGACCTCGCCTACGTGATCTTCACCTCCGGCTCCACCGGCGTCCCCAAGGGCGTGATGATCGACCACCGGGGGGCCGTCAACACCGTTCGGGACATCAACCGCCGCTTCTCGGTCGGACCGGCCGACCGGGTGCTCGCCCTCTCGGCGCTCACCTTCGACCTGTCCGTCTACGACGTCTTCGGCACCCTCGCGGCCGGCGGCACCGTCGTCGTGCCGAGCCCCGAGCGCTCGCACGACCCGCTGCACTGGGCCGAGCTGGCCGAGCGCCACGGCGTCACGGTGTGGAACTCGGTGCCCGCCCTGATGCAGCTGTGGGCGGACTCCTCGGCCCGCCTGTCCGACGAGCGGGCCGGCGACCTGCGGCTGGTGCTGCTCAGCGGCGACTGGATCCCGGTCGCGCTGCCCGACGCCGTCCGCGCCCGGCACCCGCGCGCCGAGGTGGTCAGCCTGGGCGGGGCGACCGAGGCCTCCATCTGGTCGGTGCACTACCCGATCGGTCGGGTGCCGGCCGAGTGGGCCAGGATCCCCTACGGCAAGCCGCTGGCCAACCAGACCCTGCACGTCCTCGACGACCGGTTCCGGGACCGCCCGCTCTGGGCCACCGGGGAGATCTGGATCGGCGGCACCGGCGTGGCGAAGGGCTACTGGGCGGACCCGCAGCGCACCGCGGAGCGCTTCGTGCGCCACCCGGAGACCGGCGAGACGCTCTACCGCACCGGGGACCTGGGCCGCTACCTGCCCGGCGGGGACATCGAGTTCCTCGGCCGCCGGGACTTCCAGGTGAAGCTCAACGGCTACCGGGTGGAACTCGGCGAGATCGCCGCCACCCTGGAACGGCTCCCGGGCGTCGGCCGGGCGATCGCCCGGGTCGACACCAACCCCGCCACCGGCCGCCGCCAGCTCGTGGCCTACGCCGTCCCGGCCGGGCCCGGCTCCGACCCCGGGGCCGCGGCACCCGGCGGCCCGGTGCGCCCGGATCCGGCCGTACTGCTGGCGGAGCTGGCCGAGCGCCTCCCCGACTACATGGTCCCCAAGCACTGCCTGCTCGTCGACGCGATCCCGCTGAGCGCCAACGGGAAGGTCGACGCCGCCGCGCTGCCGGCGCCGTGGAGCGAACTGGACGAGCAGGAACTCGTCGCCCCCCGCGACGAGTTCGAGGCGGCCGTGCTCGCGGTCTGGGCCGAGGTCATGGAGTTCGACGGCTTCGGGGTCGAGGACAACTTCTTCGAACTCGGCGGCGACTCCCTGCACGCCGTGCACATCCTCACCAAGGTGCGGGAGGCGTTCCAGTGGGAGGGCGACACCGAGGAAGGCCTCCAACTGCTCTTCGAGAACCCCACGGTGGCCGGACTGGCCGCCCTGGTCAAGGACCGGCGGGGGGCGTGAGCAGGTGAGCACGGAGAGCGGGATCCCGTACTGGGACGACGTGGTCGTCGGCGCGGGCTCGGCGGGGGCGGTGCTCGCCGCACGCCTGTCGCAACGGCCCGGGCGCCGGGTACTGCTGATCGAGGCCGGGGAACTCCCGGACGGCGACGGCGCGTCCGACGACCGGGCCGGGGTGCCCGTCCTGACCGGCCGCAACTGGGACTTCACCGCCAAGGCGTCCGAGGGCGCCAGGCGCGGGTTCCCGTACGGGGTCGGCAAGGTGGTCGGCGGCTCCTCCGCCGTCAACGGCGCGCTCGCGCTGCGCCCGCTGCCCGCGGACCTCGACGCCTGGGCGGCCGCCGGCAACCCGGAGTGGACCTGGGAGCGGATGCTGCCGTACCTGGTCGCCCTGGAGACGGACCACGACGCCGAGGGGCCGGCGCACGGCACGCGGGGACCGGTGCCGATCCGCCGGACCGGCGAGGACGCGCTCGCCACCACGGCCCGGGCCTTCCTGAACGGCTGCGCCCGGCTCGGCGTGCCCGTCCTGGCGGACCTCAACTCCGGCGCCGCGCTCGGCGCCGGCGTCACGCCCGCCAACGCCGTCGACGACCGCCGGATCTCGACGGCCGAGAGCCACCTGCGACCCGCCCGGGAGCGGGGCGACGGCCCGACCCTGTGGACCGGCAGCACGGCGACCCGGGTCCTGCTGGACGCGCGGAACCGGGCCACCGGGGTCGAGGTGCGGCGCGACGGACGGCTCCGGCAGGTGGCGGCCGGCCGGGTGACCCTGGCCGCCGGGGCGGTCAACACCCCGGCGGTGCTCCAGCGTTCGGGCATCGGCGACCCGCGGCTGCTGGCCGCCCTGGGCATCACCCCCGCACTGGACCTGCCCGGCGTGGGACGCAACCTCGTCGACCACCCGGCGGTCGTGCTCTGGTCCGAGCCCCGCGCGGGGGTCTGCCGGGCCGGGGACAGCTGGCACCAGGTCACCGCCCGCTGCGCCGCCGACCCGGCCGGCGCCACGGCGGACCTGGGGCTGTTCCTGCTGGACGCGGTGCCCGTCGCGGCGAACCCGCTGATCGCCGGCATGCTCCGCGCCGAACTGGCCGTCGGGCTGTCGGCCATGGTGCTGCGGCCCGCCTCCCGCGGCTCGGTGACGATCCGGGACGCGGACGCCGCCACCCCGCCGGAGATCCTGCTCGGCCTGGCGACCGACCCGGCCGACGTCGACCTGCTGATGGCCGCCGTCCGGCAGGCCTGGGAGCTGCTGCGGTCGGCGCCGATGGCGGGGCTGTTGGAGCGGGTGCTGGTCTGGACCGACCGGATGGTCCGGGATGACCGGCTGCTGCGCGGCGCCGTGACCAGGTTCGTGTCGCCGAGCTGGCACGCCGTCGGCACCGCCCGGATGGGGCCGGCCGACGACCCGGAGGCGGTGGTGGACCAGCGCTGCCGGGTGCACGGCGCCGAGGGACTGTACGTCGTCGACGCCTCGGTGCTCCCGGTGATGCCCAGCGCCCCGCCCAACCTGACCTGTCTCGCACTCGCCGAAAGGGTGGCCCGATGGATGGACTGACCGGGATCCCGGCCGCCCCCCGGGCCGGGGAGTGGGCCGTGCGCCGCCGGGGACGGCCCCCGGCCCGGCTCAGGCTCTTCTGCCTGCCGCACGCGGGCGGCGGCGCGGCCGCCTTCCGCTCCTGGGCCCCGCACCTGGGCCCGGAGATCGAGGTCGTGCCGATCCGGCTGCCGGGGCGCGAGTCCCGCTTCCGGGAGCGCCCCCACGACCGGCTCGGCGACCTGCTGCCGCCGCTGCTGCGCGACGTCGCCCCGCTGCTCGACGGGCCGCACGCCTGGTTCGGCCACAGCATGGGCGCGGGCATCGCCTTCGAGGTCTGCCGGGCCCTGCACCGGCTCGGCCTGCCCGAACCGCGGCGGCTCCTGGTGGCCGGCCTGCCGGCGCCGCAGCTCCCGCGCCGGGCGACCCCGGTGCACGACGCGCCCGCGCCCGAACTCTTCGAGCGGATCGGGGCGTTGAACGGGCACGGCGCCGAGGCCCGGGCCGGCAACCCGCTGCTGAACGTCATGCTGCCCACCCTGCGGGCCGACTTCGCGGTGGCCGAGACCCATGTGCACCGGCCCGGCCCGCCGCTGGACTGCCCGATCACCGTCTACGGCGGCCGCTCGGACGCCTCCACGACCGAGGACGAACTCCGGGCCTGGGGCCCGCACTCCACCGCCGGCACCACCGTCCGCCTCTTCGACGGCGGGCACTTCTTCCCGCACGACGCCCCGGAGGCGTTCCTGCCGGTCCTGGCACGGGACCTGCTCGGCCGCCGGCCGGCGCCCGCCCCGGAGCGGGTCTGACGGGCCCCTCCGGGCGGGTGGTGCACAGCCGAACCTTTAGCGCCCGCACCGAGGCTGACGCACCGTCGGCCGGTACGCCCCCACCGGCCGAACCCCGCCGCTCCGCCCGCCCGGCCCGGCACCCCCGACCGGGGCCGGGCGGGCGGAGCGCGAGAGGACGCCGGGGCAGGGTGCGGAGCCTCGGCCGCCGGGCGCCGCCCGGCCGAGAGGAGACCCAGCACCATGACGCGCTACCTCACCCGCACCCCGCCGCCCCCGGGACGACTGCGGGTGTTCTGCTTCCCGTACGCGGGCGGCGGGGCCTCGGCCTACGCGGGCTGGCAGCGCCGGATCACCGCGGACGCGGAGCTGCTCCCGGTCCAACTGCCCGGCCGGGAGGGGCGGATGGCGGAGCCGCGGTTCACCGACCTGGACGACCTGGTCGCCGACCTCGACGCGGAGCTCGGGCCGGAACTCGACCACCCGCACGTGCTCTACGGGCACAGCATGGGCGCCCTGATCGCCTTCGCGCTCGCCCAGCACCGCCACGCCCGCGGCGCCCGGCTGCCCGCGGCCCTGGTGCTCGGCGGCCACCGGGCGCCGCACCTGCCGGCGCCGCTGCCCGACGAGCCCGACATCCCCGACGCCGACCTGGTGCGGACCCTGGACGCCTACGGCGGACTGCCCCGGATCCTGCTGGACCACCCGGAGTGGCTCGCCGCCCTGCTGCCGATCGTCCGCGACGACCTGCGGCTGTGCGCCGCCGCCGGCACCGTCGCCCGCACGCCGCTGCCGGTGGCGCTGCACGCCTTCGGCGGGGCCGAGGACCGGCTGGTCACGGTGCCCGAGGTCCGGGAGTGGGTGCGCTACTCCACCCGGGAGAGCGAGATCAACGTGGTGCCCGGCGGCCACTTCTTCCCCCGGGAGGCGCCCGGGTTCCCGGAGCTCCTCTCCGCCGTGCTGCGCCGCTACGAGGCGGCCCCCGGCGCGATTCCCGGCACGGCCCCCGGGCCGGCCGGGGCCGGGCAGGGCTGACCGGAGCCGGGACGGCGCGCTTTTAGCGGTGCCAAAGCCCCCTCTCGGACGATGCGGAACGAGGCCGGGGGGCCGCGCACCGCCAGATGCCCGACCACCCGTCACCGTCACCGACTAGGGGGAGCATTGACCACGCGCACGTTCGAGACCGTACCCGTACCCGGGGTCGCCACCGCCGCCGGCTCGGAGCACGCCGCCCGGATCGCCAACGCGGCCGAGGAGTTCCTCGGCGCCGCTGCCGCCGCCCGCCCGGACGCATCCGCCGTACGGGACCGCTACGGCGCCTGGACGTACGCCGAGCTGGACGCCGCCGCCGACTCCTTCGCCCGGATCCTGGCCGGCCACGGCATCCGGCCGGGCGACCGGGTGCTGGCCCGGGTGGGCAGCGGCCGCGAGTTCACCGCCCTGCTCTTCGGGGCCTGGCGGCGCGGCGCCGTGCTGGTTCCCGTCAACCCGGCGATGCGGGCCTTCCACCTGGGGCCGGTGCTGGCCGACTCGGCGCCGTCGCTGATCGTGGCGGAGGCGGCGGAGCGGGAGCAGGCCGACGGGCTGCGCTGGCCCGCCGGGGTGCCCGTCGCCGTGGTCTCCGAGCTGGACCTCTCCGGGCCCGCCGACCCGGCCGGGCGCGGCGAGGCGCTGGTGCCCGCCGACCGGCTGGCGCTGCTGATCTACACCTCCGGCAGCACCGCCGCGCCCAAGGCCGTGGCCTGCCCGCACGCCCAGGTGGTGTTCGCCGCGCGGGCGATCGCCCGGCGGCTGAACTACCGCCCGGACGACGTCGTGCTGACCGCCGTGCCGCTCTCCTTCGACTACGGCCTCTACCAGGTGCTGCTCTCGGCGCTGGCCGGGGCCGAACTGCTGCTGTCCGGCCCGGAGGGCCACGCCCGGCTGCTCGGGTTCGCCCGCGACCACGGCGCCACCGTGGTGCCGCTGGTGCCCTCGCTCGGCGAACTGCTGGTGCGCCTGGCCTCCCGGGACCCGCGGCCCACCGGGGTCCGGCTGTTCACCAACACCGGTGCCGCGCTCAACCCGCCGCTGATCGCCTCGCTGCGGGAGGCCTTCCCCGGCGCGGCGGTGGCCCCGATGTACGGCACCACCGAGTGCAAGCGGATCACCGTCCTGGAGCCCGACGGCGACCTGGCCCGGCCCGGATCGGTGGGGCGCGCGCTGCCCGGCACCGAGGTGCTGACGCTGGACGACGACGGCCGGCCGCTGCCGCCGCACGAGATCGGCGAGATCGCCGTCCGCGGCCCGCACGTGATGGCCGGCTACTGGCAGGCCCCGGAGCCCACCGCGCAGCGGTTCCGGGTGAGCCCGGAGGACGGCCGGGTCACGCTCCGCACCGGCGACTACGGCTGGCTGGACGAGGACGGCCACCTGTACTTCCAGGGCCGGCGCGACGACCTGTTCAAGCGGCGCGGCTCGCGGATGAGCACGGTGGAGATCGAGGCCGCCGTCCTGGACATCGACGGGGTCCGCGAGGCGGCCCTGCTCGCCCCGGAGGAGGACCGGGACATGGTGCTGTTCGTGGTCGGCGAGGTCACCGCCGAGCAGGTGCTGGGCAGGCTGGCCGACCGGCTGGAGGCGGCCAAGGTCCCAGACCTCTGCCGGGTGCTGCCCGCGCTGCCGCTCACCGCCAACGGCAAGACGGACGGCAAGGCGCTGCGCGCCCTGCTGGCGGGGGAGCCGGCCTGACCGTCCGGCCGGAGCGCCGCGCCGGTGACGTGCAGTCAGCGGACGGGCACGCCCCGCTCAAGCGAGAGCCAAGGGCCTTCGCCGAGGGTGGGGCGGCCGTGTCCGCCTCTGCGCCCGCGCTGCCGCACCACGGCCGCGCGACGGAAGGAATACCGATGTTCACCGCTCTGGGCTCCGCTCTGCACGGGCGACGGAGAGCCTCCCTGCTGCTGACCCTGCTGATCACCGTGCTGGCCGCGGTCTTCGGCGGCTCCGTCGGGGACAGGCTCACCAACGGGCTGTCCGACTACGACGACCCGGGCGGCGGCAACGTCGTCGCCCGGGAGACGATCACCCGCGCCACCGGCATCGACTCCCAGCAGGGCTACCTGCTGCTGGTCCGCACCGACGAGCAGCTGCGCGGTGCCGGCGCGCCCCCGGCCGCCGTGACCGCGGCCGTCCGGCTGCTGAAGGACCGGCCCGAGGTCGAGCGGGTCGTCGACTACTCGGCCGACCCCGCGCTGATCTCCCGGGACGGGCACAGCACGGTGGTCGTCGGCGCCGTGCGCCCGATGGCCGAACCGGAGACCAAGGCCGCCGAGCAGGAGCTCCAGCGGGCCGTCAAGGACGACCCGGCGCTGAACGGCCGGGCCTGGCTCGGCGGCGCCACGCCCGGCCACGTCCAGGTGGCCCAGGTCTCCGACACCGACCTGGCCGAGGCCGAGGGCCTGGCCACGCCGGTCATCCTGATCGCGCTGTTCCTGGTCTTCCGCGGCCTGGTGGCCGCCCTCGTCCCCCTGCTGGGCGCCGTCGTCTCGCTGCTGCTCACCATGGCCGGCCTGCGGATCGCCACCACCGCGATGGACGTCTCCACCGGGGCGATGAGCCTGGCCTTCGCCCTGGGCCTGGGGCTGTCCATCGACTTCGGCCTGCTGATCGTCACCCGCTACCGGGAGGAGCTGGCCGAGCACGGCCCCGGCGCCGAGGCGCTGCGGCGGACGGTCGCCACCGCCGGGCGCACCGTGCTGTTCAGCGCGCTCACGGTGGCGGCCGCGCTGCTCGCGATCATGGTGTTCCCGCACCCGTACCTGCGGTCCATGGGCCTGGCCGGCGTCATCACCGTCGTCTCGGCGGCCCTGTTCGCCCTGCTCGGACTGCCCGCGCTGCTCGCCGTGCTGGGCCACCGGATCAACGCGCTGGCGCCGCGCCGCTGGCAGCGGTCCGCGGCGGCCGGGCAGGCCACCGCCGGGCGCTGGCACCGGCTGGCCTCGGCGGTCATGCGCAGGCCCGCGGTCTTCACGCTGGTCGCCACCGTCGTCCTGCTGCTCGTCGCCTCCCCGCTCACCGGGGTGCGGTTCACCGGCGTCGACCCGACCTCGCTCCCCAAGGACATCAGCGCCGGGCAGGTCGCCGCGCGGCTCGGCGGCGACTTCGACGAAATCGCCACCAGCCCGTTGCAGATCGTCCTCGACACCGCCGACGACACCGGGCTCCAGGAGTACGCCCGGCGGGTCGCCGCGGTGCCCG
Organism: Kitasatospora sp. NPDC127116; assembly: GCF_042677365.1. Lineage (NCBI taxonomy): Bacteria > Bacillati > Actinomycetota > Actinomycetes > Kitasatosporales > Streptomycetaceae > Kitasatospora > Kitasatospora sp. NPDC127116. The sequence goes on along the minus strand of NZ_JBHXTL010000150.1, from coordinate 6,393 downwards.
GGGTGGAGTCGGTGGGCGAGCCGCAGCGGCTGGACGCCGCGCACTGGGAGATCGACGCCGTCCTCGCCGGCAACCCGCTGGACGGTCCGGCACTGCGGGCCGGCGAGCGGGTCCAGGACGTGGCGGCGCCCGTCACCGCCCGCTTCACCGGGACGACGGCGGACTTCCTCGCCCAGCGGGGCAGCATCGCCGACCGCCTGCCCCTGGCGTTCGGCGTGCTGGCCGGCGTGACGGTGCTGCTGCTGTTCGCCTTCTCCGGATCGGTGCTGCTGCCGCTGCTCGCCCTGGTGATGAACCTGCTCTCCACCGGCGCCGCGTTCGGCTTCCTGGTGTGGGTCTTCCAGGACGGCAACCTCGGCTTCGCCGCCCACAGCGGGCTGGAGACCACCACGCCCGTGCTGGTCTTCGCGCTCGCCTTCGGCCTCTCCACCGACTACAACGTCTTCCTGCTGGGGCGGATCAAGGAGGCCCGGGCCGCGGGCCGCGGCGACCGGGAGGCGGTCGCCGACGGCCTGGCGCAGATCGGCTCCACCGTCACCAGCGCCGCCGCGCTGTTCTGCGTCGCGGTGGGCGCGCTGGCGATGTCCCGGCTGGTGTTCGTCCAGGAGCTGGGCCTCGGCGCGGCGTTCTCCGTCCTGCTGGACGCCACGGTGGTGCGGGCGCTGCTGGTGCCCGCGCTGATGGCGCTGCTCGGCTCCGCCACCTGGTGGGCCCCCGGTCCGCTGCGCAGGCTGCACGCGGCGCTGCGGCTGGACCGCATGGAGGGCCCGGCCGCCCCGGAGCCGGCCGCCGCGCCGGCCGCCGGGAGGGTGCGCCGGCCGGTCGGCTGACCGACACGCCGGCGGCCTGAAGGCGGCGTACGACGGCCCGTCCTCCCTCCGGTGAGGGGGACGGGCCGTCGCGCCGGTCGCGGGTCAGTGCTGGAGCAGCCACCAGATCCGGTCGTACGCGGCGACGTGGTAGACGGCCAGGACGATCAGGAACCACTGGGCGGTCCTGCGCATCCCGGCGTGCCACAGCCCCGCCGCGGCACCGCCGAACACGGCGAACTCCAGCAGCAGGCGGATCGGCCCCGGGGTGTCGAAGGTGGTCTCGCCGCTGCGGGCCTCGTCGCCCGCGGTGGCGAAGTCGCCCCAGACGACGGCCACCACCACGGGTATCGCGACCACCGCCAGGTACTTCAGCGCGCCGGGCGCCTTGCGCCAGCCCCACACGCCGAAGCCGTACAGGGCGAACAGCTCAAGCAGGAAGCGCAGGCCCAGGAAGACCGGGGTGTAGGCCAGGGCCAGGTCCGTCGTCGTGTTCACCGCTCGCCCTCCACCGTGCTCTTCAGCGCGCCCAGCCAGCCCCGCAGGACCGCCGACAGCTTCTCGCTGCTGTAGTACAGGCCGACCAGCGCGCCGCCGATCGACTCCTCGGACCGCACCACGGTGCCGCCCCCGGGCGCCGGCCGCAGCAGGAACCGGTGCACGCCCCGCGAGCCGGCCAGCCGACCGGTCCAGGCGATCTCCCGCCCGGGCGTCACCACGGCCAGCGTGGACCGGATGCGCATGCCGTTCAGCACCCAGCGGAAGGTCAGGTCCGCGGCCGGCCCCGCGCCGTCCAGGGCGGCCTCCCTGACGCCCGGCACCCAGCCCGGCCAGCCCGGCACGTCGGTGAGCACCCGCCAGACCTCGTCCGGCGGTGCGGCCACCGTCACCTCGCTCGCCGCGACCACAGGGGCCCGTTCGTCGATCCGCCCGCCCTTCGCGTACTCCTCGTGCAGGGTCCGGATCGGTGGGCCGACGTACATGGCCCGGCTGAGCAGCGAGCCTCTGGAAACGGTCATGGGAAAACACCTCCGCTGAAAACGGGCGAGCAGGCGTGACGGAGGCAGGCGCGATCCTTCCCCCGTCACTCGAATCGCGCTTGATCATTACCTTACGGGGCCGGGTTGACGGTCCGTCGGGGAGCGCGCGGGGTCGACCGGGGAAGCGCTCCGCGGCGCCGGTCCGGCCGGCGGCTCCGACCGGCCCGGCAGCAGGACGGCGCCGAGCACGGCGCCCACCGCCACCACCGCGGCGGCGGTGCCGAACCCGGCCGCCGCGGCGTGGTCGAAGGCCTGCCGCGCCGCGGCCGCGAGTGCGTCCCCGGCCCGGCCGCCGGTGCGCTCCGCGAGCTCCAGGGCGTCGTGCAGCGAGCGGTCGGCCGGGTCCGGCAGCCCGGCCGCCCCGCTCGCGTAGCGGCGGGCGAGCACCGTGCCGACCAGCGCCACCCCCAGCGCGTTGCCCAGCTCCTGCAAGGTGTCGTTGAGGGCCGCGCCGGAGCCCGAACGGGCCTCGGGGACGAGGGAGATCACCGTGTCGGTCACCGGCGTCATGGCCAGCCCGAAGCCGATCCCGGTGACCACCAGGCCGGCCAGCACCGGCGGGTAGCCGCCGTCCACCACACCGACCACGACGATGCCGGCCGCCGCCAGCGCCAGTCCCGCGCCGACCGCCCCGCGCGGGCCGTGACGGCGGGTCAGCCGACCGGAGAGGAAGGCCCCGACACCCACCGAGAGGGCGCTCGGCAGCATTCCGAGCCCGGCCCGCAGCGGGCTGAGCCCGAGGCCGAACTGCAGCCGCTGGGTGAGCACGAAGAACGTGCCGGCCACGCCGGTCATCAGCAGCAGGTTCCCGCCCCCGGCGCCGACGAAGGCCGGCCTGCGCAGCAGGGCCAGGTCCACCATCGGGTGCGGGTGCCGGCGTTCCCAGGCGACGAAGGCGACCGCGGCGGCCCCGCCGGCGGCCAGCGCCGCCAGCACGCCCGGCGAGGTCCAGCCGTGCCCGGAGGCCTGGATCGCCCCGTACACCACCCCGCCCATGGCGCCGGCGCCCAGCAGGGCGCCCACCGGGTCGGCCGGGCGCGGGGCCGGATCGGCCGACTCCGGCAGCAGCACGGCGCCCGCCACCAGCACCAGCACCGCCGGCACCAGGCTCACCGCGAACACCGACCCCCACCAGAAGCGGTCCACCAGCGCGCCGCCCAGGACCGGGCCGGCCGCCACGCCGAGCGCCGAGACCGAGCCCCAGACGGCGATCGCCCGGGCGCGTTCGCGGGCCGGGAAGACGTTCACCAGGATCGCCAGGGTGCCCGGCATCACGAACGCCGCCCCGAGCCCCATCACGGCCCGTGCGGCGAGCAGTTGGGACGGTCCGTCGGCGAACAGCGCCACCAGGGAACCGGCCCCGAACGTCGCGGTGCCGGCCAGGGTGGCCCGCTTGCGGCCGTAGCGGTCGCCGAGCGTCCCGGCGGTCAGCAGGGCCCCGGCGAACACCAGGGTGTACGCGTCGACGATCCACTGCGCCTGCGACATGCCCGCGCCGGTGCTGCGGATGAGCTGCGGCACCGCCACGTTGAGCAGGCTGTTGTTGAGCAGGATCGCGAACAGCGCGGCGGACAGCACCGCGAGCACCCACCACCGGCGCGGGTCGGGGGGCGCCTCGTCCCCGGGGGATTCCTGCATGCTCGGCTCCCGTCGTCGGCAGGGCCGGCCCCGGTCGCGGGGCCGTCGCGCCCCAGGCTGGTCGGCCGGGCTGAAGCCGGGCTTGTGCGCGGCCCGGGCGCGGGTCGCCCGCCGGGTTTTAGCGGCACCCAAGTTGGCGCTCGGAGGATGCCGTGGACGGCGGGGTGAGGGCTCGACTCCATCGCCCGACGGACCGTCACGAGGAATGGAGACCCCATGCGCTGGCAAAACGTGTATGTGTCGGGGACCGGAGCCTGGCTGCCGCCGGCGGTCTCCGCGCGCTCCGCCGTCGACTCGGGTGAGTACGACCCCGAGCAGTTCGAGGCCGACGGGCTGCTGTCGGTCCGGGTGGCCCCGGACGACGTGGCGCCGCCCGACATGGCGGTGCAGGCCGCCACCACCGCGCTCAAGCGCTCCGGTGCCTCCCCGGAGGACGTCGCGCTGCTGGTGCACAGCTACATCTACTTCCAGGGCATCGACGGCTGGCCGGCCGCCTCCTACGTGGCCAACCACGCCGTCGGCCCCCGGGTGACCGCGCTGGAGCTGAAGCAGGAGTGCAACGCCGGCCTCGCCGGCCTGGAGCTCGCCGCCCACCGGCTGGCGTCGGCGGAGCCCGGCACCAGCGCGGTGCTCACCACGGCCGACCGCTTCGGCGCGCCGCTGATGCGCCGCTGGCGGCAGGAGCAGGGCATCGTCTACGGCGACGGCGCCGCCGCCGTGGTGCTGAGCAACCGGGGCGGGTTCGCCCGGCTGGTGTCCACCGCGACGGTCTCGGACAACTCGCTGGAGGCCGTGGTCCGGGGCAGGGGCTTCGAGCCGCTGCCCACCGGCGAGCAGCAGACCCTCAGCGAGCGGGTCGGCCACTACGTGCAGCAGCACGGCAGCCTGCGCGAGGCGACCGAGCGGCTCGTCGGCGTGGTCGGCGAGGCCATCGACACCGCCCTCGCGGACGCCGGCACCGACCGTCAGGGCCTGGCCTGGACGGTCATCCCGGCGACCGGACGCAGCAAGATGGAGTGGCAGGTGCAGAAGATGCTCGGGGTCTCCGAGGAGCGCACCACCTGGGAGTTCGCCCGCCGGGCCGGACACCTCGGCGCCGCCGACCAGTTCGCCGGGCTGAACGACCTGGCCGAGACGGGCGTGCTGCGCCCCGGCGACAAGGTCCTGGTGGTCGGCAGCGGATCCGGCTTCACCTGCACCTGCGCCGTGCTGGAGATCCTGGCGGAGCCCGAGTGGCGGGCCGCGGGCGGCCCCGGTGCCGAGGTGGGCCCGTGACCGCGGGCGCGTTCACCGATCCCGAACTGGTCGCGGCGTACGGCAGCCCGCTGTACGTCTACGACGCGGCCCGGGTCCGGGCCGCCGCCCGGGACCTGCGCGAGGCCGTCCCGCAGCCCTCCCGGATCTACTACTCCCTGAAGGCCAACCCCCACCCCGCCCTGGTCGCCGAACTGCGCCGCGGCGGCGTGCACGCCGAGGTCACCTCGCGCGGCGAGCTGGCCGCGGCGCTGGAGGCGGGGCACCCGGCCGGGGAACTGCTGTACTCCGGGCCGGGCAAGGTGGCGGCCGAGCTGGACGAGGCGGTGCGCGCCGGGGTGCGCGCCTTCTCCGTCGAGTCCTTCGGGGACCTGGAGCGGGTCGGCACGGCCGCCGCCGCCCATGACGCGGTGGCCGACTGCGTGCTGCGGATCAACGCCGCCGGCGCGCCGGGCACCGCGGGGCTGCGGATGACCGGCGGCCCCTCCCAGTTCGGCTTCGACCTGGACTGGCTCGCGAAGGAGGCCGACCGGCTGCGGGTCGCCGGCACCCGGGTCGTCGGGCTGCACTTCTTCCCGCTGACCAACTCCGCGGACGAGGACGGCCTGATCGCCGAACTGGCCCAGAGCGTGCGCACCGCCGCCCGCCTGCGCGACCGGCTCGGCATCGAGCTGGAGCTGCTGGACCTCGGCGGCGGCTTCGCCTGCCCGTACGCGACGGCCGGCGAGCGGCCGGTGTACCGGCGGCTGCGGGAGGCCCTGGCCGAGGTGCTGGACGAGAACCTGCCCGGCTGGCGCGAGGGGCGGCCGGTGATCGCCTTCGAGTCCGGCCGCTACCTGGTCGGCGACAGCGGGCGGCTGCTGAGCACCGTGACCGACGTCAAGCCGAGCCGGGGCAGCACCTACGCGGTGCTCGACGCCGGGATCAACCACCTCGGGGGGCTGTCCGGTCTGGGCCGGCTGCTGCCCCTGCGGGCCCAGCCGACCGGGCCGGCCCGGACCCCGGCCGCCGGGGAGCCGGCCGAGCCGGTGACCCTGGCCGGTCCGCTCTGCACCCCGGCGGACATCCTGGCCCGGGCCGTGGAGCTGCCCGGGGTCCGTTCCGGCGACCTGCTCGCCGTCCCCAACGTGGGCGCGTACGGCCTCACCGCCAGCCTGCTCGGCTTCCTCGGCCACCGGGCCCCGGCCGAGGTACTGGTCGACGGCGACCGCGTGGTCTCCGCGACCCGGCTGGCGCTGCAGCGCCGGGCCCTGGAGCCCGGCGACGACGCCGCCCGCACCACCGACCCATCCACCGCACGGAGGTAGCACCCATGACCGACGAGACCCGCCAGGACCGGCCGTGGGACACGGCCTTCGAGGAACTGCTGCTCCAGACCCTGCCCCGGCTCGCCGCCCGCGGCCCGCTGACGGGTGACGCCAGCCTGCGCGCCGCGGGCCTGGACTCGCTCGCCATGGTCGAGCTCCTCGTCCAGGTGGAGCAGGTGTACGGGATCAGCATCCCGGACGGCGAGCTGGTGGCCGACACCTTCGCCACCCCGGCGCAGCTGTGGGACGTGATCGCCGGGCTGCGCGGCGGACGCGTGGCCGACCCGGCCTGACGCCGTCCCCGACCGACCGACCGCCCGTCCCCGAACCGCCCCGGGCCCGTCC
>NZ_JBHXTL010000149.1:8507-21247 GCF_042677365.1 Kitasatospora sp. NPDC127116 | reverse complement strand
GGCCCCCCCCCCGGCCCCCCCCCCCCCCGCCGTGCGGTCGACGACCGGAAGACCTAGATGAACTCGGCCAGCTCGCGCAGCAGCGCGGCCTTCGGGCGGGCACCGGTGATGGACTTCACCGGCTCGCCGTCCTTGTAGACGATCAGGGTCGGGATCGAGATGACGCCGTACTTGGCGGCGGTCGCCTGGTTGGCGTCCACGTCCAGCTTGGCGATGGTCAGCTTCTCGCCGTGCTCGGCCGCGATGTCGTCCAGGACCGGGGCGACCTGGCGGCACGGGCCGCACCAGGTGGCCCAGAAGTCGACCAGTACGGGCTTCTCGCTCTTCAGGACGTCCTGCTCGAACGTCGCGTCGGTGACGGTGGTGGTGGCGCCGGCCACGGGAACTCCTCGGGTTCGGACGGAGGGGGCTGCTGCCAGGAGAACAACGGGTGGGCCCGTTCTGTTTCTGCCCGGCCGGGGCGGGGGTGTTTCACGTGGAACACCCCCGTGGGGCGGAGGGTGGGGCTCAGACCGCGACGGCGGCCTTGGCCTCCAGGTCGTCCAGCGCGGCCAGGTAGCGCTCGGCGTCCAGGGCGGAGGAGCAGCCGGTGCCGGCGGCGGTGATGGCCTGGCGGTAGGTGTGGTCCACGACGTCGCCGGCGCCGAAGACGCCCGGGATGTTGGTCCGGGTCGAGGGGGCCTCGACCTTGAGGTAGCCCTCGGCGTCCAGGTCCAGCTGGCCCTTGAAGAGCTCGGTGCGCGGGTCGTGGCCGATCGCGATGAACAGACCGGTGACGGCCAGCTCGCGGGTCTCGCCGGTGGTGGTGTCGCGCAGGGTGACGCCGCTCAGCTTCGGGTCGCCGTGGATGGCCTCGACCGCGCTGTCCCACTCGAAGCGGATCTTCGGGTCGGCGAAGGCGCGCTCCTGCATCGCCTTGGAGGCGCGCAGGGTGTCGCGGCGGTGGATGATCGTGACGCTGCGGGCGAAGCGGGAGAGGAAGGTCGCCTCCTCCAGGGCGGTGTCGCCGCCGCCGACCACCGCGATGTCCTGGTCGCGGAAGAAGAAGCCGTCGCAGGTGGCGCACCAGGAGACGCCACGGCCGGAGAGCTTGTCCTCGTTCGGCAGACCGAGCTTGCGGTGCTGGGAGCCGGTGGTGACGATCACGGCGCGCGCCTTGTGCACGTTGCCCTCGGAGTCGGTGACGGTCTTGATGTCACCGGTGAGGTCGACCGCGACGATGTCGTCGGGGATCAGCTCGGCGCCGAAGCGCTCGGCCTGGGCCCGCATGTTGTCCATCAGCTCGGGGCCCATGATGCCGTCCCGGAAGCCCGGGAAGTTCTCGACCTCGGTGGTGTTCATGAGCGCGCCACCGGCGGTCACGGCCCCCTCGAAGACCAGCGGCTTGAGGGAGGCACGGGCCGTGTAGAGCGCGGCCGTGTACCCGGCCGGGCCGGAACCGATGATGATCACGTTACGGACGTCGCTCACTGCTTCTCCTGGTTCGCATCGCGACCCGCGTTTGCTGCGGGGAGGGCGGTCCTGCTCCGCCGCCCGGGACAACGACTGACCAGTGTCTCGCATTCCCAGGCGGATCAGTACCAGGCGCCCGAAGTCCGGAAGCGGCGTGCCGCCGTCGTCGTGGATCGCATGGGAACGGCCGGTCAGCGGCTGGGAACGGCCTGGTGCAGGACGACCGGGCCGCAGTCGGGGGAGCGCAGGTAGACGTCGACGGAACCGGGGCGGCCGGGCAGGGAGTAGACCAGGACGTCGACCGGGGCGCCGTGGTAGCTGCCCCGGTCGGTGGCCAGCGGGGTGCCGGAGGCGGGTGCCGGGCAGCCCGGGCCGCTGGGGGAGGCGGGGGAGGGCGAGTCGGGCTCCGGGCGGCCGCCGTCGGCGGGCGGGGCCCCCTCGGACTGGGCGGGCCCGGTGGCCAGCAGTCCCGGGACGTTCTTCGAGCGGGCCAGCAACTGTTGCACCTGGGCGTCGAGTTCGCCGTCGCGGTACTCGGTGCCGGCGCCCGCCGTGTGCGGGGCGCGGACATCGTGGCCGTCGGTGGTGGCGGCCGGGGCGCTGCCCGCGGTGGCCGCCACCGTGCCGGACCCGTCGTCGGGGTGGAGCAGCAGTGCCCCGCCGAGCCCGAGGGCGGCCAGGACGGCGGCCGTGCCGAGCAGCAGGGCGAACCGCCGCCGGCGGGCGCGACCGGGCCCGCCGGCCGAGCCGGACCGGCCGGCGGGTCGGTCGCCGGACGGGGCAGCCGGCCGGGAGGCCGTGGAGGAGGGCGTGACGGGCACCGTGGCGGCACGCGCGGGCCGGGCCGGGGCCTGGGCCCGGTGGTCGGCCGCGGGGGCCTCCTGAGCCGGTTCGACGGCCTCGCGGCCGCTCCCGGCGGCTGCGGCGGCGGCCTCGGCCAGCGCCGCGTCCAGTCGGGCGGCGACGTCGGCCGGCATCGGCGGGGTCTCGACGTCGCCGAGCAGCGACTGGACCTCGGCGAGGGCGTCGACGGTCTCCCGGCACTCGGCGCAGCCGTCCAGGTGCCGGCGCAGCGCCCCGATGGTGTCCGGGGACTCGATCAGTCCTTCGGCGAGGTCGGCCAGCCGCTCGATCGGGGGGTGCTCCTCGGCGGGGTCGGGGAAGGAGGGGTGGGCGTTCATCGGGTGCTCGCGTCTCCTTCCAGGACCGTCCGGCCGGTGCTCGGGCCCGCCCCTGTGACGGTGCCGGGCGGCTTCGGGTTCCCCCGGGTGTCGCGGCGAGGTGGGGCCGAGCCGCGGGCGGGCGGTGTTTCACGTGAAACATCGGGCTCGCGCAGGTGCCGGACCAGGGGGAGGAGCCGGGCCCGGCCGCGCGCGCAGCGGCTCTTCACGGTGCCCACCGGAACGCCGAGCAGTTCGGCCGCCTCGGCCACCGGGTACCCCTGCATGTCGACCAGCACCAGTGCGGCCCGCTGCTCGGCGGGCAGCTCGGCGAGCGCCGCGGTCAGCTCGCGGTGCAGCTCGGCCCGGACCACCGGGAAGTCGGCCGGCTCGGCGCTGCCGACCAGGGTGTCCAGCCGCTGGGGGTCCTCGTCGAGCGGGGTGGTGCGGCGGGTGGCGCCGCGCCGGGCGCGGTCCAGGCAGGCGTTGACCACGATCCGGTGCAGCCAGGTGGTGACCGCCGAGCGGCCCTGGAAGCCGGCGGCGGCGCGGAAGGCGGAGACCAGGGCGTCCTGGAGGGCGTCGGCGGCCTCCTCGCGGTCGCCCAGGGTGCGCAGGGCGACCGCCCAGAGCCGGTCGCGGTGGCGGTCCACCAGCAGACCGAAGGCCGCCGGGTCGCCGCCGACGTGCCGGGCGAGCAGCGTCGCGTCGTCCGTCGGGTGCGCTTCGTCCGCCACCGTCACCCCTCCCTCCCGGCCGCCGGTCCGTGCCGCGTCCGCGGTCGTCGGATCAGCCGGAGACCTTCACCTCGGCGACGTGGCCGCGGAACCTGCCGTCGGTATCCTTCGTCAGACCGGTCAGCCAGATCAAGAGGTACCGCGTGGTGACCGGGGAGTCGAGGGTGTACTCGACGTTGCTCCCGGTCTTCTTCCCGACGACGGTGAAGGCGTCCGGCTTGGCCTGCAGCGGGTTGGCGCCGGCGGCCGGGGTGGGCAGCCGCAGCTCCGCGGACTGCTCGCCGCCGGAGAACTGGACGTTCACCGAGGAGACCGGCTGCGGCGAGCCGAGGTCGATCAGCAGGCCGGTGCCCGACTTCAGCGCGGGCGGCTTGGCGCCGAACTGGTCGACGTACCAGCCGGTGGTCCACGAGGTGCTCAGGTCGCCGTCGATGGCCTTCCCGATGCTCTCGGTGCCCTCGGGTCCGTCGCCCAGGGGGTTGTAGGACTGCGCGTCCTTGATGGCGAGCGTCACCGGGTTGTGGGTGCTGGCCTGCGGGCTCGGCGCGGTGCTGCTGGTCGAGGGGGTGGTGGACGCGGTGGCCGACCCGGTGTGCCGCAGGCTGTCGACGAACTGCCAGGAGGCGACGCCGATCGCCCCCAGCGCGACCGTCCACGCGGTGGCCTTGACCACCCGGCGCAGCCGCCGCCTGGCGCGCCGGGAGGAGGCCGGGCGGGAGGAGGCCGGCAGCGGGGCGACGGTGGTGTCGGCGACCCGGGTCGGGTTGGGCGCGGTGGGCAGCGCGTGGGTGTTGTGCCGGGGCGGGGCCGGGAAGGCGGGCAGCTCCGGTTCGGGCTGGCGGATCCGGGGCATCTGCGCGATCGCCCGGACCAGCTCCTCCGGCGTGGTGATCGGCCGGGCGTGGTGCGGCGGCTGGTCGAACAGGGCCCGCGCGGCGAGCTCGGACAGGCCCTTGTGGACCCCGGCGCGGACCTGGTCCGGCGCGGCGTTCTGGAGGCCCTTGGGCAGGCCCTGGAGGTCGTAGCGGTCCTCCGGGTACGGCCAGCGGTGGGTGAGCGCGGCGAACAGCAGTGCGCCGATCGCGCGGGTGTCCGCCCGCTGGGCGTCCTCGGCGTCCTCGGCGGGCAGCCCGCGCAGGGCGGCGTCCACCGCGATGCCGTTGATCCGGTACTGGCCGCTGTCGGTGCGCAGCACGCAGCGCGGGGTGAGCCGCAGGTGGGCCTGGCCGCGCCGGTGGGCGGCCGCGACGGCGTCGGCGACCTGGCGGACCATCTGGTACGCCTCGTGCGGCTCCATCGGACCGTTGGCGAGCAGCCTGGCCAGGTCGGAGGAGTGCGGCAGCCACTCCCGGACGACGTAGACCAGCTCGCCCTCGTGGACGGCGTCGAGGACCTGGACGAAGCGCGGGTCGCCGAGCAGCGCGGCGGACTTGGCGGCCGCCACCACCTTGCGGGCCCGCTGGTGGCCGGAGGCCATCAGGTGGACGCCGACGGCCCGGCGCAGCTTCTCGTCGACGGCGCGCCAGCTGCTGAAGGTCTCGGTCTGGGAGATGCACTCCTCCAGCCGGTACCGGTGGCCGATCATGTCGCCGCTGCGGCGCTGCGGGGCGGGGAGGGTGCGCGGGAGGGTGGCGGTGTCGCGCGGGTCGACCGTGGGCTGCGGGTCGGTGGGGCGGCGCGCTGGGCGGGCGGGTTCGTCGGCGGGCTTCTTCCGGGGGGAGCCGGCGGCCAGTTCGGCGCGGAGCTCCTGCACGGAGAGCGGTGCGGTGATCTCCGAGGTCTCCTCGCCGGCGGGGGTGCCCGGTCCTGCGGCCGGTGCGTCGTGCCCGCCCTCGCCCTCGCCCTCGCCCTCGTCCCCGTCCTCGTCCTTGTCCTCGTCCTCGTCCGCGTCGGTGCGCCCGGGGGCGGCGGCAGCGGTGGTGGCGCCCCCGCGGGCGTCCGCGGAGGTGCTCCCGCCGGCGTCCTGCGAGCCCGTGAGCTCGTCGATCGCCGCGGCCAGTGCGGCCTCGTCCGTCGCCGCGTCAGCTGCTGACGTGTCGACGACGGCCTTGGTGCCATCAGCCACCGTGGTCCTGCCTCCCCTTGTGTAGCCCCGGCCTGAGAGATTCGCTGGAGCCCGGGGGTCGGCGGCCCTGTGCTCCAGGACAATTGTGCCCACTCTTCTCCACCGGGTACGACCGCTGAGACGTCCGCTCGGTTGCACGCGGGTGGAGAGATGTGGTGCAGATTCGACACCGGGTCGCCATCCGACGGTCGGGCGGACCCGAACCAACCGGTGCCCCAGCACTCGGCCGGACGAGCGGAGGAGCGTCTCGCTCCGGTTGACGCCCGGTCAGGGCGCCCGCTCGTCCGGCCGGTGGTCGGACGGTCAGCGGCCCAGCCGGCCGCGGACCATGCCCAGCATGGCGTTCAGTTCCTCGATCCGCAGGCGCTTCGCGATGAGCACGAAGACCGCCAGCTGGAGGCCGCCGGCCACGACCAGGGCCGCCACGCTGCCCGGCCAGCCGCCGAGCACCTGCTGGACCCCCAGGCTGGCGCCGAGGCCGACCAGGGCGGCCGGGACGCAGGCGGCGGCCAGCCGGCTGTACGTCCTGCCGATCCGCTTGGTGTCCAGCCCGCCGATCCGCTTCTTCAGCTTCGGCATCGCGACCGTCACCCCGACGGCGTAGGCGAGGCCGTAGCCGAAGGCGAGGCCGACCACCGTCCACTCGGCGGGCAGCACCAGCCAGCACAGCAGGGCGAAGCCGGCCTGGCAGGCCGCGACCCAGACGGTGTTGGAGAACGGCGTGCGGGTGTCCTCGTAGGCGTAGAAGCCGCGCAGCATCACGTACTGGGCGGAGTACGGGATCAGGCCCAGGGCGAACGCGGAGAGCATCAGACCGACGTTGGTGGCGTCGTTCAGGACGGTGTCGTTGCCGCCGACCGCGTAGATCGCCCGGCCGATCACCGGGCCCAGCGACAGGAACAGGAAGGCCGCCGGGACGACCGCCACCGCGGTGGTGCGCAGGCCGTAGGAGATGTCGTCGCGCACGGCGCCGGCGTCCTCGTCGGCCGCCGCCCGGGAGAGCCGGGGGAGCACCGCGCTCATGATCGAGACGGTGATCACGGCCTGCGGGAGCTGCCAGATCAGCAGCGCGTTGGAGAACGCGGCCAGGCCGACGCCGCCGTGTCCGGCCGCCGCCGCGGCGTCGCCCGCCTTGGTGGACAGCTGGGTGATCACCAGGTAGCCGGCCTGGTTGGCGAGCACGAAGAAGAACGTCCACTTGGCCAGTCGGGCGGCCTTGCCCAGGCCGTGACCGCGCCAGTCGAAGCGGGGCCGGAAGCGGAACTCGGCGGCCCGCAGGTACGGGATCATCGCCAGCGACTGGACGACCAGACCGATCAGGGTGCCGAGGCCGAGCAGCCGCACGCCCTCGGGGGAGATGCCCTCCGGGGTGACGTGGGTGGTGCCGAACCCGCCGTAGACCCAGATGTAGGCGGAGAAGGTGAAGATCACCACGATGTTGTTCAGGACCGGGGTCCACATCATCGCGCCGAAGCGGCCGCGGGCGTTGAGGATCTGGCCCATCACCACGTGGATGCCCATGAAGAAGATGCTCGGCAGGCAGAAGCGGGCCATCGCCACCGTGGTGTCGGCGCGCTCCGGGTTGGCCATCATCGGGTGGGCGATCAGCTGCACCAGCACGGGCGCCCCGAGCACCGCCAGGAAGACCACGCCGCCGAGCCCGACCATCACCAGGGTGAGCAGCCGGCTGGCGTACGCGGTGCCGCCGTCCTCGTCGTTCTTCATGCTGCGCACCAGCTGCGGCACGAAGACCGCGTTCAGCGCGCCGCCGCCGATCAGGATGTACAGCAGCGTCGGCAGGGTGTTCGCCGCGTTGTAGGAGTCACCCATCACGCCGACACCGATGGCCGCGGTGATCACCATGGTCCGGACGAAGCCGGTGCCGCGGGAGACCAGCGTGCCGGCCGCCATGATCGCGCTGGAGTTCAGCAGGCTGGCGACCTTGCCGCCACCGGCCGCCTGGGCGGGTTCGGCGGCGGGCGCCTGCTGGGCGGCCTGCTCCTCGGCGACGACGTCGGACAGCGGTTCGACGGCCGGGGGCACCGCGACGGCGGCCACCTGCCTGGTGGCCTCCTCCTCGGAGAGCGGCGGGTCGAACTCGATCGGCGGCACGAAGTGCTGCTGCCCGCCCGGAGCGCCGCCGTGCTGCGGCTGTCCCGGGTAGCCGCCCGCCGGCGGGTACGGGGCGGGGCCGACCGGAGGGGCGGTCGGCTGGACCGGCTGCGGGGCCGGGGCGGGCTGCGGGACCGGCGGCTGGGCCGCGGCCTGCGCCGGGCGGCCGCCGAACAGGGCGTCCACCCCGACGTACTCGGTGGTCTCGGTGTCCCAGGCGGAGTGCGCCGGGCCCGGCTCCCACTGCTGCCGGGGCTGCTCGACGCCGCCCCAGTGGCCACCGGCGGCCTGCGTCGGGGCCGGCTGCTGCGGCCAGGCGCCCTGCACCGGGGTGTCCCAGCCGGGCTGCACCGGCGGCACCGGGGCCGCGAACTGCTGCTGGGCCTGGTACGGGGTCGGCGGCACCGGCGTCGGGTAGCCGCCGCCCTGCGGCGGCAGCTGCGGCGGCACGTCGTACGCGGCGGCCGGCTGCTGGGGCGCGACGGGCCGCCCGGCCTGCAGACCGTACGGGTCCTGGCCGTCCTGCGGGTGCCCGTACGCGTCCGCCGCGTACGGGTCCTGGGCGTAGGTGTCGGCCACGTACCAGTCGCCGGACGGCGACTCGGCGCCCGGCCGGCTCTCACCGCGGCCCGACGGCCGCTCCTCGCTGCGCCCGGTCATGTCACCTCTTCGCTGTCGTGGGGGGAGGCCGGCCCGGCGGTGCGGGGGGTCGGCGGTATCAAGGACCAACCTTCTCATCACCGGCGGCCCGATCCCGGCCATCCGGGCTGCTGCCGCGCGGTGTCTGCGCGGGACCGTCACCCCGGGTGCCGTCCGTCCCGCCGGCCCGGTCCGGTTCCGCGGCCCCGGCGCGATCCGCGGTGGAGTCCCGCGCCGTGCCCTCCGCGGCGCCCTCCGCCGTGTCCTGCGCCGTGTCCTCGGCCGTGTCCCGCGCTCCGGTGCCGTCCGCCGCCGGGGCGTCCCCGACCGGCTGGTCGCCGTCCTCGTGCGGCTGCCCGCCGCGCCGCTTGCGCTGGCGCACGAAGCGCAGCGCGGCCAGCAGCAGCAGGACGCCGGCGCCCGCGAAGATGTACAGCACCCCGTTGGTCACCGAGGTGACCTCGACCTTGAACTGCTGGGGGTCGCCGTACGGCCGGGAGTCGGGGCCGGTGGTCCACAGCTGGGCGGTCATCGCGACCGTCCCGTTGTTGTGCGCCTCGGCGTTGAAGCGCAGGGTCACGCTCTGCGAGGCCGGGAGGACCAGCTCCTCCTCCTTGCTCACCCGCAGCCTGTTCGGCTGGGCCGAGGTGAGCACCAGCTTCAGGTTGGTGACCGTCTGGGTCAGGTCGTTGCGGACGCTGACCTGGAGCAGACCGGTGTTGCCGGCCAGGGTGACGACGTTCTTCTTCGGCACCTGGACGGCGCTGGTCAGCTCCTTCAGGTACTTCGTGACGCCGGCGCGGTAGGTGCTCCCGGCCGGCGGCTGGCTGCGCCACTCGGTGGACAGCGAGCGGACCATCGCGGCGCTGAACGGGCCGCGCACCCGCTGCGGCAGGGTGAGCACCCGCATCAGGGTGTCCAGGTCGTGCTGGATGTCGTCGGTGCGGCTCAGGTCGGCCGCGGGCAGCTCCGAGGCGCGGGCCTGGGTCGGGTAGTCGGTGGGCGCCGGGACGGCGGTGTTCGCCTTCGGGTCGGCCGCGGACTGGGCCACCGCGTCCAGCTTGACCGAGGAGATCCACTTGCCGTCCGCCGTCTGCAGGGCGCTCGCCAGCGCCTTGGCGCCGGCGACGCTCAGCTCGCGCGGGGGCAGGACCAGCAGTCCGCGCTGGTTCTGCGGCTGCTCGTGGGTGATCGCGAAGGTCTCGGCGAGGAAGCGCTGGGTGGCGTCGGTCTGCGCCTGCGGGCTGCTCAGGTCCTTGTCGAAGAGCGAGGAGACGGTCTCGTCGGCCACCACGGCGCTCTGCCCGCCGCCGATCGGGCGGACGGCGCTCGGGGTGTAGTTGAGCGAGTCCGCCTCGGGCATGCTCGCGCCGTTGACCAGCACCAGCCCGCTGCCCGACTGCTGGGCGAGGGAGGCGATCTGCTGGTCGAGGTAGCCCTGGAACGGCCAGGCGACGTCCGACCGGGTGTCCACGGCGAGCCGGCCCTCGACGGTCAGCCGGCCGGCGGTGGCCGCCTTGCTCAGCGCGGTGGTCATCCCGGTCAGGTCGGAGCCGTTGTGGGCGATCGAGGCGAGGTCCGGGTCGGCGTACGGCAGCGAGACCACCTGGGTGCCCGGCTTGGCGACGGCGGCCCGCAGCTTGTCCAGCCAGGCGACGGCGGCGGCCGAGGGCTGCATCTGGACGGTGTTGTCGTCCTTGACGGACTTGCCCGACCCCTCGGTGCCCGGCTTCTGCACCCGGTAGGTCTTGGTCATCGCGAGCGCGGCGTCCAGCAGGTCCGGGTCGATCACCCAGGTCAGGCCGTTCAGCTTGGCGCCGGTGTCGACCAGCTCGTACAGCCGGCCGCCCGGGGCGAACTCGGTGGCCAGGCTGTCGTCGCGCAGCACCGAGACGGGCTGGTCGTTGCTGTCGGTGGTGGTCTGGGCGGCCACCACCGGCGCGTGCACCAGCGGCCAGACCGTGGCGACCTTCGTCGGCTGCGCCTCGGCGCCGCCCGGGTTGTACGGCAGGAAGGTCCGGGCGATGCCCAGGGGGCGGTCGCGCGGGTTGTCGGCGGTCCCGCCCCAGGCGTCCACCGCGAGCTCGTACGCGCCGCTCGCGGACAGCCCGAGGTCGCTCACCGCGACGCTCAGCGTGTACGGCTGGCTCTGCCCCGGGTTCAGCTCCGGCAGGGCGTACTGGGGGGTGTCCAGCTCCGTGCCGTCCTTGCTGTCCGGCGTGGAGCGGTCGGCCACGTTGGCCAGGTCGCTGCGCCGGTCCAGCGGCTTGTTGGAGTACGGCTTGCGGACGGCCGCGTGGGCGCCCTTGACCGCCGACTTGCCGGCGTTGGTGACGTGTCCGGTGATCGTCACGATGCCGTTCGGGGTGGCCACCTGCGGGCTGAGCGTGTCGATGGTCATCACCACCGGGTACTCGGCCGTGATGGTGGAGTCCGCGGCCGGCCGGACGTTGCCGCCGGCGGGCAGCGCGCCGGCCGGGGTGGCCGTGAAGAGGGTCAGGGCGGCCGCGCAGGCGGCGGCCAGGCGCGCGCCCGCCCGGCGCGTCCGGCGGGCCGGATGACGCCCCTCGGCGGGGCGCTCGGCCCCTCCAGGCTGTCGGTGCGTCCCCAGGCCCGAGTGCCGTGCCGGCTCACTCACTCGCTTCGCCCTCGCCGTTCTCGATCGTTCGCTGCTGATGCTGTCGTCCGGCGCGGTCCGCCCGACGGTCTTCGCTTGACTCTCTTGGATCGCTCCGCCCGACGCCGTCGCCGCACCGCTGCCGCGGGGGTTCCCGCGGACGGCGGCGGCGCGCGGCACCGCATCCCCCGTCCGGTGCCCGAGACTCGTCCACCGGCATGGTAACGATGCAGCCCGCGGCGCAGTGTTGCGGGCTGTGGGGTGAGACGCCCAGAACGCGCGGGCGGTTGACCTGTCGGGGCACGTACCCTTGTGAGCCGTGTCCACTGCCAATGAGCCCACCGCGCACACCGACCCCTCCAGCACCGCCGTCCAGGTCGTACCAGGCCTGAGCGAGGCCCAGACCCTCGGCCTCCAAGAGCTGCTGCGGGTGTCGCCGGTCGCCGACGAGATCGCCCGCCGGTTCCAGGCGGCCGGTCACCGGCTGGCGCTGGTCGGCGGGTCCGTCCGGGACGCGCTGCTCGGCCGGCTCGGCAACGACCTGGACTTCACCACCGACGCCCGCCCGCAACAGGTGCTCAAGCTGGTCAAGGGCTGGGCGGACGCGGTCTGGGACGTCGGCATCGCCTTCGGCACGGTCGGCGCCCGCAAGGACACCCCCGAGGGTTCCTTCCTGATCGAGATCACCACCTACCGCTCCGAGGCGTACGACCGCACCTCGCGCAAGCCCGAGGTCAGCTACGGCGACACCATCGGGGAGGACCTGGTCCGCCGGGACTTCACCGTCAACGCGATGGCCGTCGACCTGCCCGGCCGCGGCTTCGTCGACCCGCACCACGGTCTGGAGGACCTGGAGGCCCGGGTGCTGCGCACCCCCGCCACCCCCGAGGAGTCCTTCTCCGACGACCCGCTGCGGATGATGCGGGCCGCCCGCTTCGCCGCCCAGCTGGACTTCGACCCGGCGCCCGAGGTGGTCGCCGCGATGACCGCGATGGCCGAGCGGCTCACCATCGTCTCCGCCGAGCGGATCCAGGCCGAGCTGAACAAGCTGCTGCTGGCCAAGCACCCGGTGAAGGGCCTGCGGCTGCTGGTCGACACCGGCCTGGCCGGGTACGTGCTGCCCGAGCTCCCCGCGCTGCAGCTGGAGCGGGACGAGCACCACCGGCACAAGGACGTCTACGAGCACTCGCTGACCGTCCTGGAGCAGGCCGTCGACCTGGAGCAGGACGGTCCGGACCTCACCCTGCGGCTCGCCGCGCTGCTGCACGACATCGGCAAGCCGCGCACCCGCCGCTTCGAGTCGGACGGCCGGGTCTCCTTCCACCACCACGAGGTGGTCGGCGCCAAGATGACCCGCAAGCGGATGCGGGAGCTCAAGTACTCCAAGGAGCTCATCGAGGACGTCTCGCGCCTGGTCGAGCTGCACCTGCGCTTCCACGGCTACGGCGGCGGCGAGTGGACCGACTCGGCGGTGCGCCGCTACGTCACCGACGCCGGGCCGCTGCTGGAGCGCCTGCACAAGCTGACCCGCTCCGACTGCACCACCCGCAACAAGAAGAAGGCGGCCGCGCTCTCCCGCACCTACGACGGTCTGGAGACCCGGATCGACGAGCTGAAGGCGCGGGAGGAGCTGGACGCCGTCCGCCCGGCGCTGGACGGCAACCAGATCATGGAGCTGCTCGGCCTCAAGCCCGGCCCGCAGGTCGGCAAGGCGTACAAGCACATGCTCGAACTCCGGCTGGAGCACGGCCCGATGGAGCACGACGAGGCGGTCGGGGCACTGCGGGCCTGGTGGGCCGAGCAGCAGGGCTGAGTCCGGATCCGGATCTCCGGACGCGGCGCCGGACACGGTGCCGGACACGACGGGAGGGGTGGGGGGGGGCGGCGGGGCGGGGGGCCCCCCCCACGGCGGGGGCGGCGTGGGGGGGGGGAGGGGGGGCGCAGAGAAGGGCGGCGGG
>NZ_JBHXTL010000149.1:0-8497 GCF_042677365.1 Kitasatospora sp. NPDC127116 | reverse complement strand
TTCCCCCCGTCCGCGCTGCCCTTCGCCGGCGCGGGGGCGGCCCCGGCGCCCCCCCCCGGGGGGGGGGGCGCCCCCGCCGGCCGCCCGCCCCCACCCCTCCTTCGTACCGGGCTACTTGAGCTGCTTCAGGCAGAGCACGTAGTCCAGGGCCGGGAGGTTGGGGTGCTTGCTGGTGTACCAGCTGTCCGACTTCGGCTGCTTCTCGCAGGCCTTCTCGTCGGAGGTGGCGAGGTACTTGAAGACGATCTTGTACTGCGCCTTGGTGTCGGTGCAGGGCACCACGGTGATCTTCGGGTTGGTGTCGGTGGTCTCGCTGGTGCCGTTCGCGTTGCGCAGGCAGTCACCGGGGTTGGCCGAGTCCACCTTGCTGTCCGAGTCGGTCGGCGTGGTGACCGGCGGGAACGTCAGCGTCGGGACCGGCAGCGTGAAGGTCGGCATGGGGATGACCGGTGACGTGTAGGTCGGCTTCGGCAGCGGCATGGGCGAGAAGGTCAGCACGGTGGGGGACGGCGTCGGGTCGGCGACCGGGTCGCCCTTCTTCGGGCCGAGCACCCCGGTCGCGGCCAGGGCCACGGTGACCGCCAGCGAGACCGGCACCAGCAGCATCGCGATGTGCGGCCGGCGGGTCAGCGGAACGCCCGGGTTCAGCTGGGGGCCGTGGCTGCCCGGGACGGGCGGCGGCAACTGCTTGAACTTGTTGTGCGGGCCGAGGTTCAGCAGCAGCGTGATCGGGGTCAGCAGCCAGGACACCAGGCTCCACCAGCCCTGGACCAGCGTCCGGGCCGACATGTCGCGCACCGTCGCCGTTCCGCAGGTGCGGCAGAACGGGCCGGTCATCCGCAGCATCCGGTAGGCGATGATCAGGCCCTGGTGGCCGCGGACGGTGGCGTTCACCGCCGGGTAGCCGCCGCAGAAGCGGCAGGTGGTCCCGTCCGTCGGCGGCGGCGGGTACCCGTAGCCGTAGCCGTCCGGCGGGGGCTGGACCCCGTACGGCTGCTCGGGCGGCGGGGCGCCGGGGTAGCCGTATCCGGGCCCCGGCGGTGGTGCGCCGTATCCGGGCGCCGGCGGCGGTGGGGGCGGTGCGCCGTAGGAGCCGCCGGAGGCGTACGGGTTGCCGTCGCCCGGTGGCGGGCCGTACGGCATCTGCGGTGGAGGCGGAGCGGACAAGGGGGTCCCCCGGGAAGGAAAGGAGAGGCGGAAGGGGTCAGGACTTCTTCACCGGCGGGACGCCGGTGG
This sequence comes from Kitasatospora sp. NPDC127116, assembly GCF_042677365.1. Classification (NCBI taxonomy): domain Bacteria; kingdom Bacillati; phylum Actinomycetota; class Actinomycetes; order Kitasatosporales; family Streptomycetaceae; genus Kitasatospora; species Kitasatospora sp. NPDC127116. The sequence goes on along the minus strand of NZ_JBHXTL010000149.1, from coordinate 7,261 downwards.
TGGTGGGCGCCAGCGGGCCGAGGCAGAGCACGTACCGCTTCTTGTTCCAGCGGCGGCCGCTCTTGCCCGAGACCGCGCTCGTGGTCTGCGGCGTCTGCTTGCAGCGGGTCACGTCCGTGGTGCCCTCGAACTTCGACAGAACACGGTAATTCGCTTTGCTGTCAGTGCACTTGACGATCTCGACGTCGCGGGAGCCGCTCGCCCGCACACAGTCCCCGGGCTTGGCGCTGCTGACGCTGGGCCCGGCCACGAAGTAGCCCACGGCCAGCGCCACGCAGCCGCCGACCAGCCCGACGATCCGCAGCTTGGACCGGATGCCGCGCTTGGCGGCCGGCGCGGGCGGCGCCGCCGGGGCGGGCTGGGGCGGGCCGTACGGTCCGGCGGGCGGCTGCTGCCCGTACGGTCCGGGAGCCGGCTGCCCGTACGGCTGCTGTCCGTAGGGCGGTTGGCCGGGCGGCTGCTGCCCGTAGGCGGGCGGCTGTCCGTACCCGGGTGGCGGGCCGTAGCCGGGCGGGGCCGGTGGTGCGGGCTGCCCGTAGGCCGGCGGCGGTCCGTACGGCGCGGCCGGCGGGGGTGGCGGTGCCCCGTACGGCGTGGCGACGGGCGGCCCCACCGGGGCCGGGCCGTACGGATTCGGCGGTGTGCTCATCAGTTCGTCCCCCGAGACGGAGTTCTGTCGATCCGACAGGTTCGAGTACCTTAGCGAGTCGGTCGGACGCCGTCGGCCGCGAGCCCCGAGGGTTCCCAGGAGCCCTGGTCACCGGGGGAGCGGGCTCCGGCGGGCGGCGCGCAGGTAGAGGACCGCCGTCAGGGCGTATACCCCGGCGACCCCCAGCACCACCGCGACCGAGCGGCCGGACAGCGGCAGCACCAGTGCCGTGACCAGGGCGGCGGCCACGAAGGCGACGTTGAACAGCACGTCGTAGATGGCGAAGACCCGGCCGCGGTACTCGTCCTCGACCGACTCCTGCACCGCCGTGTCGGCGCAGATCTTGGTGCCCTGGGTGACCACCCCGAGCAGCAGGGCGGCGATCAGGCAGGGCACCAGGGTGAAGCTCAGGCCCAGGGCGGGGACGAAGGCCACGGGGGCGACCAGGCAGGCCGTCATCCACCCGGCCAGGCCCAGCCGACGGGTGCACCAGGGGCTGACCAGCGCGGCGACGAAGAACCCGGCGGCGGACAGACCCACCGCCTGGCCGAGGGTGACCAGCCCGGCCGCGCTGTCGGTCGGGTCGTTGAAGGTGTACCGGGCGAGCATCACCACGACCACGATCAGCACGCCGTAGCAGAACCGGGCCGCGGTGACGGCGGCCAGCGCGTGCACGGCGGGCCGGCAGTCCCGCACGAGGTGGCGCACCGCGGCGCCGAGTTCGACGGCGGCCCGGACCAGTGCCTGGCCGAGCGCCGGGCGGCCCTCGTGCTGCTCCGGGCCGAGCAGGTCGCGGTCCATCCGCCGGGCGGCCAGCGCGGCCGACAGGTAGAGCAGCGCGGCCACCGTGACCAGGGCGGCGTCGGCCCGCGGCCCGGGAGCCATCAGCTGGTGCAGCGCGAAGCCGATGCCCCCGCCCGAGGCGGCGGCGACCGTCCCGAGGGTGGGGGAGAGGGCGTTGGCGGTGACCAGCTGGTCCTGCTCCACCACCCGGGGCAGGGCGGCGGACAGGCCGGCCAGGATGAACCGGTTGAGCGCGGTGACCAGCAGGGCCGAGGCGAAGAACAGCCAGGTCGGCGCCTGCGCCAGCAGCAGCGCGCCGGTGCCCAGGCCCAGCACGAAGCGGGCCAGGTTGCCGAAGTAGAGCACCTGGCGGCGGCGCCAGCGGTCCAGCAGCACGCCGGCGAACGGGCCGATGACCGAGAACGGCAGCAGCATCACGGCCAGCACCGAGGCGATGTCGGCGGGGGAGGACTGCTTCTCGGGGGAGAACACCACGTACGCGGCGAGCGAGACCTGGAAGACGCCGTCCGAGAGCTGGGAGAGCACCCGGGCGGTCAGCAGCCGCCGGAAGTCGCGGCCCTTCAGCAGGTCCAGGAGCGTGGCGCGGGGCGCGGACTGGTGGGTGCTGCCGTTCTCGGTGATCGCCACCCGCCCAGAGTGCCATGGAACCGGCCACTGTTTCACGTGAAACATTGGCCGCGAGAACGTGAAGGGCCCACGATCCGAAGACCGTGGGCCCTTCCTACGGCTGTGCGAGCCGTGAGCGGTCAGCCGCTCAGCGCTCGACCTCGCCGCGGATGAACTTCTCGACGTTCTCGCGGGCCTCGTCGTCGAAGTACTGGACCGGCGGGGACTTCATGAAGTACGAGGAGGCCGACAGGATCGGGCCACCGATGCCGCGGTCCTTGGCGATCTTCGCGGCGCGGACGGCGTCGATGATGACACCGGCGGAGTTCGGGGAGTCCCAGACCTCCAGCTTGTACTCCAGGTTCAGCGGGACGTCGCCGAACGCGCGACCCTCCAGGCGGACGTACGCCCACTTGCGGTCGTCCAGCCAGGCCACGTAGTCCGAGGGACCGATGTGGACGTTCTTGGCGCCCAGCTCGCGGTCGCGGATCTGCGAGGTGACGGCCTGGGTCTTGGAGATCTTCTTGGACTCCAGGCGCTCGCGCTCGAGCATGTTCTTGAAGTCCATGTTGCCGCCGACGTTCAGCTGCATGGTGCGCTCGAGGATGACACCGCGGTCCTCGAACAGCTTGGCCATCACGCGGTGCGTGATGGTGGCGCCGACCTGGGACTTGATGTCGTCACCGACGATCGGCACGCCGGCCTCGGTGAACTTGTCCGCCCACTCCTTGGTGCCCGCGATGAACACCGGCAGGGCGTTCACGAAGGCGACCTTGGCGTCGATGGCGCACTGGGCGTAGAACTTGGCCGCGTCCTCGGAACCGACGGGCAGGTAGCAGACCAGGACGTCGACCTGCTGGTCCTTGAGGACCTGGACGACGTCGACCGGAGCCTCGTCCGACTCCTCGATGGTCTCCAGGTAGTACTTGCCCAGGCCGTCGAGGGTGTGGCCGCGCTGGACGGTCACGCCGGTCGGCGGCACGTCGCAGATCTTGATGGTGTTGTTCTCGCTGTTGCCGATGGCGTCGGCCAGGTCGAAGCCGACCTTCTTGGCGTCGACGTCGAAGGCGGCGACGAACTCCACGTCACGGACGTGGTAGTCACCGAACTGGACGTGCATCAGCCCGGGGACCCTGCCGGCCGGGTCGGCGTCCTTGTAGTACTCGACACCCTGCACCAGCGACGCGGCGCAGTTGCCCACGCCCACGATGGCTACGCGAACCGAACCCATTCCGGTTGCTCCCTGTGATCTCATGAGGACCGCCGGGGTCGGCGGAACTCGTCCTGCTTCTTCGATGACTGCATGTACGGGCGCGAGGCGCCCGATCCTGCCGCGCGGCACAGGGCTGGCGCGGTGTCAGCGCTCCTGGGCGGAGCGCCCCGGGCGGTCGTACGGTGGCCCGGGCGGGTCCTGGGACCCGTCCTCCTGGCCACGGCCGTCCGAAGTCTTGTGGGGGCCGGCGGCGGGGCCGCCGGCGTCGGAGCCGGTCCGACCGGTGCGGTTGGACCGCTCGGTCTCGATCAGCTCGTTGAGCCAGCGGACCTCGCGCTCCACCGACTCCAGTCCGTGCCGCTGGAGTTCGACGGTGTAGTCGTCGAACCGCTCGCGCGCGCGGGCCAGCGAGTTGCGCATCCGCTCCAGCCGCTCCTCCAGCCGGCTGCGGCGTCCCTCCAGGACGCGCATCCGCACGGCCCGGTCGGTCTGGCCGAAGAAGGCGAAGTGCACGCCGAAGTGCTCGTCCTCCCAGGCGTCCGGGCCGGAGTCGGCGAGCAGTTCCTCGAAGCGCTGCTTCCCCTCGGCGGAGAGCCGGTAGACGATCTTGGACCGCTTGCCGTTGAGCGCGGTGGCCGGGACGTACTCGACGTCCGGGTTGTCCTCGACCAGGAAGCCCTGGGCGACCAGGCTCTTCAGGCAGGGGTAGAGCGTTCCGTAGGAGAGCGCCCGGAACGTGCCGAGCAGGATGTTCAGCCGCTTGCGCAGCTCGTAGCCGTGCATCGGGGCGTCGTGGAGCAGTCCGAGGACGGCGAACTCCAGCACTCCTGAGCGTCTGCCCATTGCCTTCGTCCTCCTCCCGCTCGGTGTCCGTCCGGCCGCCGCATCCGGCGGTATTCCGCTTCGATGTATCGGCTCGATATATCGAGAACAGTAAACCCGGCCCTCGGAACGAGCAAGGGGGGCACGCGTGAATGTGATCACAAGCCGACGCGCAGGTGAGGTTGGCAACGGGCTTGTAATGATCTGTTGCCGTTTTGCGGGCATTGGCAACTGATGTCCGATTAGTTGTATATCCGTGCTGCGTACGCTGTCGCGTGTGCACGAGGACCACCTCCGGGATCAGGGCGGTTTGCGGGCATCGGACGTGAACCCTGCCTTCAGGCTGGAAACGCCTGGCGAGGAGTGGCTGGAAGATGAGCGAGCGACGGCGAAGGACGCCCAACCCGGGCGGTGACGGGCAGCAGCCCCCGGGAGGCGGCGGCCGTCGGGGAGGTGGGTCGGAGCCCGACGAGCTGAGCTCGGACGGCGTCGGCCGACGCCGCCCCTCGGGGGTGAGGGAGACCGCACAACAGCCCCGGATGACCCGTGCGGAGATGCGCAAGGCTGCCCAGAAGAAGGGCAAGGGGGGCGGCCGGCGCGGTGACGCCGCGGCCTCCGCCGCCGCGGCCGCGGGCCCCGGCAAGAAGCGCTTCATCGACTACCCGCGGTTCGGCAAGAGCGGCATCCGGCGCTGGCTGCCGTCCTGGAAGCAGTGGCTGAGCGGCTTCCTGCTGGTCTTCGGCTGCTTCGTCGGCCTGGTGTTCTACCTGTACCAGAGCACCAAGGTCCCGGAGCTGAACGATCTGGTGCAGAACCAGAACACGATCTACTACTGGGCCGACAACACGGAGATGACCCGCAAGGGCCAGACCAACCGTCAGATCGTCGAGCTCAAGGACATCAGCCCCAACCTCCAGAACGCCGTCATCGCCGCGGAGAACAAGAGCTTCCAGACCGACAGCGGCATCGACCCCAAGGGCATGCTCCGCGCCGTCTGGAACATGGCGAAGGGGGGTGAGACCCAGGGCGCCTCGACGATCACCCAGCAGTACGTGAAGAACGCCTACCTGAGCCAGGAGCAGACCCTCAGCCGCAAGGTGAAGGAGTTCTTCATCACGCTGAAGATCAACCAGGAGAAGAAGAAGCCCGAGATCCTCACCGGCTACCTGAACACCAGCTGGTTCGGCCGCGGCGCGAACGGCGCCCAGGCGGCCGCCCAGGCGTACTACGGGGTGGACGCCAAGGACCTCAACGTCTGCCAGAGCGCCATGCTGGCCGGTCTGCTCAAGGGTGCGGCGTACTACGACCCCACCAACCCGGACAACAAGGAACGGGCCCAGGGCCGGTGGAGCTGGATCCTGGACCAGATGGTGGACACCAAGGCCATCACCCCGGACGAGCGCGCCAAGTGCAACGTGTTCCCGGACCCGATCCCGCAGAAGCCCAGCTCCAACATGAACGGTGAGATCAGCTACCTGGTCGACACCGCCAACAAGTACGTGATGGCCACCGACAAGTCGATCACCCCGCAGATGATCGACCGGGGCGGCCTGAAGATCTACACCACCTTCGAGAAGGACAAGGTCGACGCGCTGAAGAGCGCCGTCGACGCCGTCAAGTCGGAGAACCTCAACCCGCAGAAGCGGCCGGACAACGACACCAACATCCAGTTCGGCTCCGCCAGCATCCGCCCCGGCGACGGCGCGATCGTCGCCCTCTACGGCGGCGACGGCGTGGAGAACGGCCACTTCGACAACAACGCCGACGCCACCGGCGTCCAGGTCGGCTCGACCTTCAAGCCCTTCGTGCTGGCCACCGCGATGCAGACCGGCGTGCAGACCGCGAAGGACGACAAGGGCAAGCCGAAGCGGATCAACGCCGACAGCCGCTACCTCGCCGACGACATGTCCGAGATCCGCAAGCCGGACGGCTCGCTGGTGATCGGCGACGACGGCAAGCCGTACCGGCAGAAGAACGAGGACTCCGGCAAGCGCGGCTACGTCTCGCTGCGGCAGGCCATGCAGTACTCGTACAACGTGCCCTTCGTCCAGCTCAACCAGGACGTCGGCGGCCAGAACGTGGCCGACATCGCGGTGCAGATGGGCGTCAAGAAGGAGAGCCTCGCCGACCCGAAGACGGCGACCTTCCCGCTCGGCACCTCCACCATCAGCCCGATCCGGATGGCCACCGCCTACGGCACCCTGGCGGCCAGCGGCAAGGAGGCCGAGCCGTACTCGGTCACCAAGGTCGAGGTGAGCGGCGTGGAGCGCCCGGGCTTCGGCAAGAAGGAGCCCAAGGTCGCGCTGGAGCCGGCCGTCGCCGACAACGTCACCGACGTGCTGGTGAACGTGGCCGTGAACGGTACCGGAAAGAAGACGAAGGACCTGGGCCGCCCGGTGGCCGGCAAGACCGGTACCACCGACCAGAACAAGTCGGCCTGGTGGGTCGGCTACACCCCGCAGCTGGTGACCAGCGTCGCGATGTGGCGCGAGGACCCGACCAAGCACGAGCGGCAGTCGCTCAACGGGACCGGCGGCAAGGAGTCCATCCACGGTGGTGACATCCCGACCGACGTCTTCACCCGGTACATGAGGGCCGCACTGGCCAACGAGAAGAAGATGGACTTCCCGACCCCGCAGCCGGTCGGCACCGAGGTCGACTCCTCCGGTGCGCCGTCCACGGCCTCCGCGACGGCCACCCCGACCACGGCCGACACCCCGACGGCCCCGGCGCAGCCCCAGTCGCAGGCGCCGCAGCCGCCGGTGCAGCCGCAGCCCACCCAGACCTGCGTGCCCGGCGTGGACTGCCCCGGCGACCAGCCCAGCCCGTCCAGCACCAAGAACCCGCACCCGGGCAACAGCTGTCTGCCGTTCGTCGGCTGCCAGACGCAGCCCCCGGGACCGACGGACAGCTCGTCGCCGGGCGGCGGCGGAAAGCCGGGCGGTGGCGGCAGGCCGACGCCGAGCAGCACCGGCGGCGGCCAACAGGGCGCGGCAGCCGGGCAGTAGCCGGGTCCCGGCTCGACCCCGAACGGCGGTGGCGGTCCTCCTCGGAGGGCCGCCAACCCCCTTTTAATCCCGGTAACCCCCCGTTAAAGGCCGGGCGGCGCCGCGCCTCCCGCGGCCCCGCCCCCCAGCGGGGGCGCCGACCCGTGGGGGGGCCGACGC
>NZ_JBHXTL010000148.1:3693-21613 GCF_042677365.1 Kitasatospora sp. NPDC127116 | reverse complement strand
CGCCGGCGGGGGGGCGCGCCCGGTTTGGGTGGCCGGCCCCCACCCCCCGCCCCCCCCCCCCCCCGCCCCGCCGCGCCGGCCCGCGCCGGCGGCCCCGGCGGGGCCCGGGCCCGGCCCGGAAACGCGAAAAAGCCGGGCCGACCACCCGCAAGGGTGATCGGCCCGGCCCTACGCCCCCTCAGAGGGGGCGCGAGATCACTTGACGGTGACCTTGGCGCCGGCGCCCTCGAGGGCAGCCTTGGCCTTCTCGGCAACGTCCTTGGCAACCTTCTCCAGGACCTTGGCACCAGCGGTGTCAACGAGGTCCTTGGCCTCCTTCAGGCCGAGGGAGGTCAGGGTGCGCACCTCCTTGATGACCTGGATCTTCTTGTCGCCAGCGGCCTCGAGGATGACGTCGAACTCGTCCTGCTCCTCAGCGGCCTCGGCGGCCGGGCCGGCAACGCCGGCGGCGGCAACGGCGACCGGCGCGGCGGCGGTGACGTCGAACTTCTCCTCGAAGGCCTTCACGAAGGCGGCCAGCTCGATGAGGGTGAGCTCCTCGAACTGCGCGAGCAGCTCGTCCTGGGACAGCTTCGCCATGATGGCGTCCTTCCACTAAATCGGCAGGTTGGTGCCGGATGTACGGGTGGGGCGGGCGTACGGGCCCGCAGCGAGGCGTGAGCCTGCCGAATTACTCGGCGGCGGCGTCCTCGGCGGCGGGAGCCGGCGTACCGGCACCGCCCTGCTCGACCTTGTCGCGCAGCGCGTCCACAGTGCGGACGAGCTTCGACGGCAGGGCCTGGAAGAGCGCGGCAGCCTGGGACTGCTTGGCCTTCAGGGCACCCGCCAGCTTGGCGAGCAGCACCTCGCGGGACTCGAGGTCCGCGAGCTTCTTGATCTCATCGGCGGACAGCGCCTTACCGTCAAGGACACCGCCCTTGATGATGAGAGCGGGGTTCTCCTTGGCGAAGTCACGCAGAGCCTTCGCCGACTCCACCGGGTCACCGGTGACGAAGGCGACAGCCGTCGGACCGTTGAACAGGTCGTCGAGCTCCGTGATCCCGACCTCATTGGCCGCGATCTTGGTCAGCGTGTTCTTCACCACGGCGTACTCGGCGTTGTCGCCGAGCGAGCGACGCAGGGTCTTGACCTGCTTCACCGAGAGACCGCGGTACTCGGTCAGCAGCGCCGCGGAGGAGCCACGGAACTTGTCCGTGATCTCGGCGACGGCGGCAGCCTTGTCGGGCCTGGCCATAGGCTTACGCCTCCTTCCGTGATGTCGAATTCGGGCCGACCGCGAAAGTCGACCTAGGTCGCCGTGGACCGACCGGACGGAAGGAAAGCCCTTGCAGAAATGCAATGAGCCCCGGTGCGCAGGGGCACGGGGCTCGGAACGACCTCGACGGACCTCCACGCGAACGCGGGACCCGGAAGTCGAAGCTCCAGACGCACCTGCGCGGGCTGCCTGCGACGAAGCGCAGATCCTTCGGTCACCTGCTCCCTGACGGGCGCGGCGACAACCAGCGGTCTTTGGCTTCGGCCAGCGTAGCCGGAGCCCTCCGCGAGGTGCAAATCGCCCCCGGACGGAGCAGGCCCGGGCCGTCCCGGAGCATCCCGGGCGCCCGCTCAGCGGGCCAGCGGGGAGACCGTCCGGACGCCGGTGTCCGCGGTGTCCGCCTCGGCCGGCGCCTGCGCCGAGAGCAGCGCGCCGGCGAGGTCGGTGTAGAGCACCGAGTCGTCCGCCCGCCCGCTGTCCCCGCTGCCGGTGCGCTGGAGCCGGACCAGCTGGTCCTTGTCGTTGAGCCAGAGGTCCAGGGTGAGGGAGATCGAGCCGCCGGGCGCGAGCGCGGCCCGCAGGCCGTCCCGGCGGGACTGGGTCAGCTGGGTCTGGGCGGCGGCGTACTTCTCGGCGGTGGTGGTGACCCGGTAGTGCTCGACGGTGGAGTCCTCGAACTTCTCCTCGCCGACGAAGACCGGGTCCGTCCCCTCGGCGTTGGCCGCGGTCAGCGCCTCGACCGGGTTCAGCAGGTCGATCAGCCCGGCGTACGGGATCTCCTTGTGGCCGTCCGCGTCCGGCGGGACGGTGAAGCGCTCCCAGTGCCGGCCGCCCTGCCGGGCCGCGGTGGCGGCGTCCCCGCCCTGGTAGGCGACGGTGTCCACGACGATCAGCTGCTCGGCCTCGGCCGGGGTGGAGCGCTTGATCTGGAGCGCGGTCTTGGGCTGCCAGAACAGCGGGCCGGATCCGGCGTCCGAACCGAGCCGGTAGCTGACCTTGGCCCGGCGGGCGGTCTGCATGGCCAGCTGGGCGGAGAGCAGCACCCCGTGCGGCGAGCGGTCGGTGGGCTTGGCCTGCGCGCTCGGGGAGGCGGTGGAGAGCGGGGCGCCGACCGGGCTCGGGCTGCCGGGCGTCGCGGCGGGCGCGCCGCCGTCCCCGCCGCACCCGCTCAGCCCGCTCGCCAGCAGGGCGACGGCGGCCACTGCCGCCAACCGCTGCCGTGCCGCCATCGCCCGTTCCCCTCTCGCCCGGCCCCGTCCCGCGGCGGCCCCGTCCCGGCCACCTTGCCACCCGTCCCCGGTCCGCCCGGTGGCGGCCCCCTCCGCCGGGCGGATCCACCGGGTCGGCCCAGCCGGGCCCGGGGCCGGGGAGGCGGGGACCGGCTTCCGGTGCCCCGCCTCCCCGGCCGCGCGGATCAGCTGCCGGCCGCGGCCTTCTGGAGGTCGGCGAGGTCGATGAAGTCCGCCGGGGTGGAGGCGATCACCGGGGTGCCGTAGTCCGAGTAGCTGACGGTGACGTTCAGCGCGCCGGCCTTGGTCTCGGCCACCTCGCTCCGCTTGACCACGAGCTTGTCGGCGTCGACCCAGACGTCGATCTGGTCGGTGGTGATGCCGGCCGTGTCCAGGTTCTGCTTGATCTTGTCGACCTGCGCCTGGGTCATGCCCTGGCCGGTGGCCTTGACCACGTCGGCCGCGCTGAGCACACCGGAGTAGTGGGTGGTGGCCTTGCCGTTCACCGTCTCCTGGCCGACCTCGGTGACCTTGCCGCTGGCGATCAGCGTCCGGACGCCCTGCACCGGGTCCGCGCTCTGCAGCTGGTCGGTCGTGCCGCCGGACGCCTTGGCCATGTCGGCCTTGCTGTAGCGCACCCACTTCGGGCTACCGCTCTCCACCAGCTGCCCGCCCAGGCCCATGTACATGGCGTCCTTGGCGTACAGGTAGTGCACCTTCGGCCCGCCGGTCAGCGGCTCCAGGAGCTTGGCCATCGGGGAGCCCGACAGGTCCATCGTGAGGTCGGCCTCCAGGCCGTCGGCCCAGGACACCGCTCCCTGGCCCTTCATGACGACCTCGCCGACCTGGATCACCTCGTCGACCTTCGCCGACTTGGCCGCGCCGGTCTTCTGGGTGACCTGCTCCAGGAAGACCGCCGGGCTGACCTTCTCCGGCTTCGCGGCGGTGGTCGGGGCGGCGGCCGACGGGGTGGCCGAGGTGGCGGCCGTGGTCGGCGCGGCCGGGGCGGCGCTCTTGTCGTTGTTGTTGCACGCGGTCGCGGTCAGCGCCAGGGCGGCGAGGACGACGGCGACGGCGGTCTTGCGGGTTCCAGCCATGATTCCCCCCTTGAGGACCCCCGGGCGCGTGGTGCGCCCGGGGTGGTAGCCGGTTGTTGCGGGTGGGCCCGGTGTCCGGTCCGGCCGGATCAGCCGAGCAGCTTGAGCACGTCGGCCTCGTTGCCGAGGTCGCCGGCGGCCGGCGCCGCGATCGCGGCGGCCTTGCCGAGGTTGGAGTACTTGATCGTGACGGCCTGCTTCTCGCCGTTGGTGTCGCCGTACTCCTTGTACTGGACGAGCTCCTGGTTGGCGTTCAGCCAGAAGTCGATGGTGAGGGTCTTGCCGTCCTCCTCCAGCGTCTTCTGGACGGCCGTGCGCTGGCCCGCCGAGAGCGCCGTCATCCCGGCCACCAGCGCGGCGGTGTCCTGCTCCGCCCGCAGGTGGGTGGTCTGGACGCCGTCCACGGCCTCCTGGCCGATCTTGGAGAGCTTGCCGCTCTGGGCCGCGACGGTGAGCAGGACGACCGGGTTCGTCATCTGGCCGACCGCCCGGAAGCTGTCGCCCGTCGCGTCGGCGGGCATCTTGACCCAGTGCTTGCCGCCGAGGGCCGGCGCGACGTCGTCGCCGCCGCCGAGGTAGGCGTCCGTTCCGAGCACCCGGATCCGGAGCTTCTTGCCCTCGATGTCGCTGGCCAGGTCCACGGCCGCCTTGGCCGGGTCCTTCCAGTCCGCGTCGCCGGTGCCGGCGGGGTCGGTGGGATCGGCCGGGATCATGGTGACCTTGCCGTTGCCGGCCTTCTGCATCACCACGGCGGACGCGGCCAGCGCGGCCTTCGGGTCCGCGGCCAGGGCCGCCGCGAGCGGGTCGGCGCCCTTGGCGTCGGCGCTCTTGGTGTCACCGGGCTTGGCCTCACCGGTCTTGGTGCCGCCCTTGGCGTCGCCGCTCTTGGCGTCACTGCCGCAGGCGGTCGCGGCACCGAGCAGGACGGCCGTCGTCGCGACGGCCGAGGCGAGGCGCAGAGCGCGCATGAAGGTACCCCCGTGAGATCCAGATCCCCATGGAAGAACCGATCGTCAGCTCTTCTCATGTTCTTTTCATGCGGACTCTAACGGATCGTCGATGTCCCCACGCACCGGATATCCGCCTCCCCGTCACCCGCCCGCGGCGGGCGTCGCGTCCGCCGCCCCGGGAGCCGAGACATCGGTCGTCGTCACCGTGGTTCCCGCGTCCCCCCGGACCGTCTCGCGCAGCCGCAGCAGCTGCATGCCGGGCCCGACCCAGATGTCGTAGCCGATCGCCGTCACCCCGTGCTGCCGGTACCAGTCCAGTGTGGCGGCGCGCCGTCGCGGGCTCAACTCGTCGTCCTTGCCGAACAGTTCGGCCACCGGCGCGGAGCCCTGGTAGTGCGCCACGGTCACCCCGGCCAGCTGCTCGCCGCCGAGCGAGGTGAGCTTGACGCCCTGGGCGACCTCGTACGCCCGGCCGCCCGGGCTGGAGATCAGAGCCGTCGTCCAGCCGCCCGCGAAGCCCTCCGGGTCGGGGCCCGCCCCGGGGTCGACCGACTCGGCGGTGCTCCGCTCCGCGTGCCTCGCCGCGCCGTCCTGGTAGACGAGGTCGAGGGCGCCGTCCTTCACGGTCAGCCGGCCGCTGCCGCGTTCGTCGGTGACGGTCAGTCGGGCCTCGTCCGAGGCGCCCCAGACCAGGGAGCCGCTCGCGGTGCGCCGGCCGCCCGGGCCCTCCCGCACCACGTCGATCCGGGCGCTGCCGGCGTCGTCCAGCGCCTGCGCGGCGGTGAGCACCACCTGCTTGGGCGGCACCGGCGCGGGGCCCCCGGGGGTGCCGGTGGTCGGAGCGGCCAGCAGGCTGCACCCGGTGGTGGTGGCGAGCAGCAGGGCCGCTGCGAGAACGGTGGGGCGAGGGGCGGGCGGCACGGCACACTCCGGCGGTCACAGGTGCTCCACGTGGTCTGACCGGCAGAGCGTACGACGGTTCGGCCCGCCGTTCCCATCCGCCCTTGTCCCGGTCCGGCTGCCCGCCCGGCCCTGCGGCCCGCACCGGCCCCGCACCCGGGAACGACGGCGGGCCCGCACCCCCGGTGAAGGGGGTGCGGGCCCGCCGTACGGACTGCTCTAGAGCGCTGAGGCTCAGACCGCGGCCGGGTCCTCCTCGACGAGGAGGTTGCGGGTGCGGTTCGGGTCCACCTGGATGCCGGGGCCCATGGTGGTCGAGATCGCGGTCTTCTTGATGTAGCGGCCCTTGGCGGCGGACGGCTTGGCGCGGAGCACCTCGTCCAGCGCGGCGGCGTAGTTCTCGACCAGCTGCTCGTCGGTGAAGGAGGCCTTACCGATGATGAAGTGCAGGTTCGAGTGCTTGTCGACGCGGAACTCGATCTTGCCGCCCTTGATCTCGTTGACCGCCTTGGCGACGTCCGGAGTCACGGTGCCGGTCTTCGGGTTCGGCATCAGGCCACGGGGACCGAGCACGCGGCCGAGGCGGCCGACCTTGCCCATGAGGTCCGGGGTGGCGACGACGGCGTCGAAGTCGAGGCGGCCCTTGGCGACCTCGTCGATGAGCTCGTCGGAGCCGACGATGTCGGCACCCGCAGCACGCGCGGCCTCGGCACGCTCGCCGGTCGCGAAGACCAGGACCCGAGCGGTCTTACCGGTGCCGTGCGGGAGGATCACGGTGCTGCGGACCATCTGGTCGGCCTTGCGCGGGTCGACACCCAGACGCATGGCGACCTCGACGGTGCCGTCGAACTTGGTGGTGCTGGTCGCCTTGGCGAGGCGGACGGCCTCGAGGGGGGCGTAAAGGCGCTCGCGGTCGACCTGGGCGTCCGCGGCCTTCAGGGCCTTGCTGCGCTTCATAGCTGCTCCTGAATGGTGAATGGAGGTGTGGTGTCACGGGCCTGCGCGGGCCCTACCACAAGAACCGGCTGAATCAACTTTCCCCTGGCGGGAAGGGAGATTCTCAGCCCTCGACGGTGATGCCCATCGACCGGGCGGTGCCGGCGATGATCTTCTCCGCGGCGTCCAGGTCGTTGGCGTTCAGGTCGGGCATCTTGGTGGTGGCGATCTCACGGACCTGGGCGCTGGTGAGCTTGGCGACCTTGGTCTTGTGCGGCTCGCTGGAGCCCTTGTCCACACCGGCGGCCTTCAGGATGAGGCGCGCGGCCGGCGGCGTCTTCGTGATGAAGGTGAAGGAACGGTCCTCGTAGACCGTGATCTCCACCGGCACGATCATGCCGCGCTGCGACTCGGTCGCAGCGTTGTAGGCCTTGCAGAACTCCATGATGTTGACGCCGTGCTGACCCAGCGCGGGGCCGACCGGCGGCGCCGGGTTGGCCGCACCGGCGTTGATCTGGAGCTTGATAAGCCCCGTGATCTTCTTCTTCTTGGGAGGCATGTCTCTCCGGGTCCTTCCGAGAGGTGATTGCTGGTGCGTGCGGAACCGGGGCGACACCCGGCCGCCAGCACACACATCGGACCAGGCTAACGCGTCGGCGCCGCTGGACCAAAACGGATTCGGGGCAGGGCCCTCGGCCCCGCCCCGAATCCGAAGACCGTGGGACTAGTTCTTCTGGATCTGGTCGAAGGAGAGCTCGACCGGGGTCTCCCGGCCGAAGATCTCGACCAGGCCCTTGACCTTCTTCGAGTCCGGGTTGATCTCGTTGATGGTCGCCTGGAGGGTCGCGAACGGACCGTCGGTGACGGTGACCGAGTCGCCGACCTCGAAGTCCAGCACCTGGATCTCGCTCGGCTTGATCGGCGACGGCTTGCCCGCCTCCTTGGCGGCCTGGCGCTCGACGTCGGGGGCGAGCATCTTGACGACCTCGTCCAGGGTCAGCGGGTACGGGTCGTAGGCGTTGCCGACGAAGCCGGTGACACCCGGGGTGTTGCGCACGACGCCCCAGGACTCCGGGGTGAGGTCCATGCGCACCAGGACGTAGCCGGGGAGCTTGTTCTGGCGGATGGTCTTGCGGTCGCCGTTCTTGATCTGGACGACCTCCTCCTGCGGCACCTCGGCCTGGAAGATGTACTCCTCGACGTTCAGCGAGACGGCGCGCTGCTCCAGGTTCTGCTTCACCCGGTTCTCGTAGCCGGCGTAGGTGTGGATCACGTACCACTCGCCCGGCATGAAGCGCAGGTCCTCGCGGAACTTGGCGACCGGGTCGACCTCGTCGGCCGGCTCCTCCTCGACGGTCTCCTCGGCGGCGAGCTCGGCGTCGAGTTCGGCCTCGCCCTCCACGTGCAGCGCGGCCTCCTCGGCGGGCTCGCCGGCCTCGGCCTCGTCGTACGCCTCGACCTCGTCCTCGTCGCTGTCCGCGGCGTCCACGATCTGCTCGGCGGACTCGACGTCGTCAGCCAGCTCGGTCGCGTCCGGCGCGGCGGCGACATCCGCATCCGCCTCGCGGACGGTCTCGTCGGCGTCGTACAGGGGGGACTCAGACACGGTGGCGGCTTCTTTCCTGGAGATGGTGAAGGTGGCGCGCTCCTCGACCGGTCCGGCGTACGGCCGCTCGCGCGGGCGCCAGGCGAGGTCTCGGAGACTTCAACAGTACCGAGTCCACGGTAACCGCGCGTACGTCCGGCACCGACAGCTCGACCCGGGCCGAGGATTCGGCCCGGGTCGGGAAGCTGTTCGAAAGGTGAGGCGGCCGGTCAGCCGAAGACCAGGAGGCTCAGCTTGGAGAAGCCGTAGTCCAGGCCGGCCACGAAGGCCATCACGACCACGACGAAGGTGACCACGACGGCGGTGTAGCTGGTGAGCTCGCCGCGGGTGGGCCAGACGACCTTGCGCAGCTCGGCGATGATCTGGCGGTAGAACAGACCCATCCTGGCGAACAGGCCCTTCTTGGCCCGCTTGCCGGACTTCTTCTGCTTGCCGGACTTGTTCTCGCCCTCGGCCGTGTTCTCGGCGACGCCATCGGCACCCTCGGGGTTGCCGCTCTCAGGCGTTGCGGTGGAGCCCGTGGTCTCCGTCACTCGTCCTCACCTGAATCCGGGTCCTGCCGAGCTTCGCCGCGCTCCCGGTGGGGCACGGCCAGTCGGCTAGCGGTGCTGATCGGTGCCATCTCCGCATCAAGCCCGCTCACTCCTGTGGAGCGAACGGGCTGAAAACGGATCTAGCAGCAGGGCAAGAGGGACTCGAACCCCCAACCGCCGGTTTTGGAGACCGGTGCTCTACCAATTGAGCTATTGCCCTACGGTGCCTCGCGGCTCCGGTGGCGACCAACCTACCGCATCTCCCCCCGCTGTCTGTACAGGCGGTGAAAGCTCCGGTTTTTCTCGGCGGGCCGTCGAGCAGCGAGTGTACGTGGTCGAGGGGTGTTTGGTCGAACCTCTTCTTCCGGACCGGCCGGTCACCCGGCGGATGTCCGGTCCGGCGGGGTGCCCGCCGACGGATCGCCGGGGCCGCGATTCGGACGGGAACGTACGGATGCCGATACCCCGATGCCCGGTAGGTCCGGGTTCTGCGACGATGCAGGCATGAGTGCTTCCACCCCTCAGCCCGACCAGTCCATCCGCCCCGCCGACCGCCGGGTCTCCGCCCGGATCGGTGCGATCGCCGAGTCCGCGACCCTCGCCGTGGACGCCAAGGCCAAGGCCCTCAAGGCCGCCGGCCGCCCGGTCATCGGCTTCGGCGCCGGTGAGCCCGACTTCCCCACCCCGGACTACATCGTCGAGGCGGCCGTCGAGGCCTGCCGCGACCCGAAGAACCACCGGTACACCCCGGCGGGTGGCCTGCCCGAGCTGAAGACCGCGATCGCCGCCAAGACGCTGCGCGACTCCGGCTACCAGGTGGACGCCTCCCAGGTGCTGGTCACCAACGGTGGCAAGCAGGCGATCTACGAGGCCTTCGCGGCGATCCTGGACCCGGGCGACGAGGTCATCATCCCGGCCCCGTACTGGACCACCTACCCGGAGTCGGTGCAGCTGGCCGGCGGTGTCCCGGTGGAGGTCGTCTCCGACGAGACCACCGGCTACAAGGTCTCGGTCGAGCAGCTGGAGGCCGCGCGCACCGAGAACACCAAGGTCGTGCTGTTCGTCTCGCCCTCCAACCCGACCGGCGCGGTGTACACCGAGGCCGAGGCCGAGGCGATCGGCCGCTGGGCGCTGGAGCACGGCCTGTGGGTGCTCACCGACGAGATCTACGAGCACCTGGTGTACGGCGACGCCACCTTCACCTCGCTGCCGGCCCTGCTGCCCGAGCTGGCCGACAAGTGCGTCGTGGTCAACGGTGTCGCCAAGACCTACGCGATGACCGGCTGGCGGGTGGGCTGGGTGATCGGCCCGAAGGACGTCATCAAGGCCGCGACCAACCTCCAGTCGCACGCCACCTCGAACGTCTCCAACGTCGCCCAGCGCGCCGCCCTGGCCGCCGTGGCCGGCGACCTGGACGCGGTCTCCGAGATGCGCGAGGCCTTCGACCGCCGCCGCAAGACCATCGTGCGGATGCTCAACGAGATCGACGGCGTGTTCTGCCCCGAGCCCGAGGGCGCCTTCTACGCCTACCCGTCGGTGAAGGGCCTGCTGGGCAAGGAGATCCGCGGCAAGCGCCCGCAGACCTCCGGCGAGCTGGCCACCCTGATCCTGGACGAGGCCGAGGTCGCGGTCGTCCCGGGCGAGGCCTTCGGCACCCCCGGCTACCTGCGGCTCTCCTACGCGCTCGGCGACGCCGACCTGGTCGAGGGCGTCAGCCGGGTGCAGAAGCTGCTCGGCGAGGCCCGCGACTGACGCGGTTCGAGCACTGACGTCAATCCGACATACGGGATTCACCCGGCACGCCGCCTCCTTTCACCCCTTCGGGGGATGGAAAGGAGGCGGTTCCCGTTCGGGGGCCGCATACGGCAGTATCGGTGAATGGAACGCCTGTTGAACCCGCGAGACGTCAGGGGCCTCCCGAAGGCCCACCTGCACCTGCACTTCACCGGCTCGATGCGGCCCGCCACCCTCCTGGAGCTGGCCGACAAGCACGGCGTCCGGCTGCCGGAGGCGCTCAGCTCCGGCGAGCCGCCCCGACTGCGGGCCACCGACGAGCGGGGCTGGTTCCGCTTCCAGCGGCTGTACGACACCGCCCGCTCGGTGCTGCGGGACGAGGAGGACATCCGCCGGCTGGTCCTGGAGACCGCCGAGGACGAGCGGCGGGACGGCTCCCGCTGGCTGGAGATCCAGGTCGACCCGACCTCGTACGCGCCCCGGCTGGGCGGGCTGATCCCCGCGCTGGAGCTGATCCTGGACGCCGTGGAGCACGCCGCCGCGGCGACCGGCGTGGGCATCCGGGTCCTGGTCGCGGCCAACCGGATGAAGTCCCCGATGGACGCCCGGACGCTGGCCCGGCTGGCCGTCCGCTACGCCGACCACGGGGTGGTCGGCTTCGGCCTCTCCAACGACGAGCGCCGGGGCCTGGCCCGGGACTTCGACCGGGCCTTCGCGATCGCCCGCAACGGCGGGCTGCTGGCGGCCCCGCACGGCGGCGAGCTCTCCGGCCCGGAGTCCGTCCGGGACTGCCTGGACGACCTGGGCGCCGGCCGGATCGGCCACGGCGTGCGCGCCGCCGAGGACCCGAGGCTGATGGAGCGGCTGGCGGACCGGCAGGTCACCTGCGAGGTCTGCCCCTCCTCCAACGTCTCGCTCGGCGTCTACGAGCACCCCGAGGAGGTCCCGCTGCGCCGGCTCTTCGACGCCGGGGTGCCGCTCGCGCTGGGCGCGGACGACCCGCTGCTGTTCGGCAGCCGGCTGGCCGCCCAGTACGAGCTGGTCCGGGACGTGCTGGGCTTCTCCGACGCCGAACTCGCCGAGCTGGCGCGGCAGTCGGTGCGCGGTTCGGTCGCGCCGGAGGCCGTCCGCAAGGAGCTGCTGGCGGACATCGACGCCTGGCTGGTGGGCGGCCGCGCCCCCGCGGAGCCGGCCGCCGTACCCGCCTGACGAGGCGCCGCCTCAGAGCTCGACGCCCACCATCACCGGCTCGTTGACCAGTTCCACCCCGAAGGCCTCGCGGACCCCGTCCCGGATCTCCCGGGCCAGCGCCAGCAGGTCCTCGGCGGTGGCCGAGCCGCGGTTGGTGAGCGCCAGGGTGTGCTTGGTGGAGAGCGTCGCCTGGCCGCTGCCGTAGCCCTTGCCGAAGCCGGACCGGTCGATCAGCCAGGCCGCCGAGGTCTTGGTGCGGCCCTCCGGGGCCGGGTAGGCGGGGGCGTCCTCGGCGCCCGGGCGGGTGCGGAAGGAGTCGTACTGCGCGGCCGTGAGCACCGGGTTGGTGAAGAAGGAGCCGGCCGACCAGGTGTCGTGGTCCGCCGGGTCCAGCACCATGCCCTTGCCGGCGCGCAGCAGCAGCACCGCGTTCCAGGCGGTGCCGACCGCCACCCGCTCGCCCTGCTCGACGCCCAGGTGCCGGGCGGTCTCGGCGTAGCGGACGGGGGTGGAGAGGCCGCCGTTGTCCTCCAGGCGGAACCTCACCCGCAGCACCACGTAGCGCTCCGGCTCGGCCTTGAAGCGGCTGTGCCGGTAGGAGAACGCGCACTCGGCGTTCGAGAGCACGACCACCTCGTCGGCGGCGCGGTCGTACGCGACCACCTCGGTGACCGACTGCGCGACCTCCTGGCCGTAGGCGCCCACGTTCTGCACCGGGGTGGCACCCGCCGAACCGGGGATGCCGGCCAGGAACTCGATGCCCGCCAGCTCGTGGTCCACGACGGTCCGGCGGACCACCTCGGACCAGGTCTCGCCGGCCGCGACCTCCAGCGCGGTGCCGTCCAGGGCGAAGCCCTCGGTGGCGATCCGCAGCACGGTGCCGGGGAAGCCGGCGTCGCCGATCACCAGGTTGGAGCCGCCGCCGAGGACCAGCAGCGGCTCGCCGGCCGCGTCGGCCTCGCGGACGGCGGCGATCACCTCGTCATCGGTGTGGGCGGTCACCAGGCGGCGGGCCGGGCCGCCGAGCCGGAGCGTGGTCAGCGGGGCGAGGGGGGCGTCGTTTTCTACCAGCACGCCCACCAGCGTACGGGTGGCGGGGGTGCCCCCCGGCACTCCCGCCACCCGTGCTCCCGCCGCCCGTACGCCGGTCGCCCGTACGCCGCTCGCCCGGGGCCGGCGCCTCAGACCCCCGCGGGCACGGCCGGCTCCCCGGCCCGCTCCTCCCGCGCACCCGCCGCCGCGGCCGCGCGCCGCCGGGGGATGAACACCGCGGCGAGCGCGCCGAGCCCGACGGCGGCCCCGCCGACGTACAGCGCGGGCACCAGCCCGTCCGTGAAGGCCTGCGTCGACTGGTAGCCGCCCCGCGCCGAGAACACCGCGGCGAGCACGGCGACCCCGAGCGCCCCGCCGACCTCGCGCAGCGCGTTGTTGGCGCCGGAGGCGATCCCCTGCTCCTGCGGCCGGACGCTGGCCATCACCAGCTGGGCGGTCGGGCCGAAGTACAGCGACATGCCGATCCCGCAGATCACGATGGCCGGGATCTGGGCGGGGTAGTCGAGGCCGGTGCTCCCGTCCGCGACCAGGCCGAACAGCACCAGGCCCACGGCCTGCAGGGCCAGCCCGGCGACCACGATCGGGCGGCCGCCGATCCGGTCGGAGACGATGCCCGCGACCGGGGAGACCAGCAGCGGCATCGCCGTCCACGGCAGCATCCGGATGCCCGACTCCTGCGGGCTGAAGCCGCCGACGCCCTGGAGGTACTGGCTGATCAGGAAGATCGAGCCGAACATCCCCAGGTACATCAGCAGGCTGGCCGCGTTGACGGCGGAGAAGGCCCGGCTGCGGAACAGCCGCATCGGCAGCATCGGATGGGCGGCCACCCGCTGCTCGTACCAGACGAAGGCGGTCAGCAGCAGGACGCCGGCGACCAGGGCGCCGAGGACCAGCGGGCTGGTCCAGCCGTCCGGGTTGCCGCGGATCAGGCCGAGGACGACCCCGAACATCCCCAGGCTGACCAGCAGGGTCCCGGGCACGTCCAGGGCCCGGCCCGCGCCCCGGCTCTCGCCGAGCCGCAGGTAGGCCAGCGGCAGCAGGACGAGGCCGACCGGGACGTTCACCCAGAAGATCCACTGCCAGGAGAAGTGCTCGGTCAGCGAGCCGCCGATCAGCGGCCCGGCGGCGACAGCGAGGCCGCTGACGCCCGACCAGATGCCGAAGGCCACCCCCCGCCTGGCCGCGGGCACGGCGGTGGTGAGCAGGGTCAGGGTGAGCGGCATCATCACCGCGGCCCCGACGCCCTGGACGGCCCGGGCGGCGATCAGGTCGCCGATGCCCGGGGACATCGCCGCCGCGGCGGAGCCTGCGGTGAAGACCGTCAGGCCGACCAGGAAGATCCGTCGGCGGCCGAAGCGGTCGCCGAGCGCGGCACCGAACATCAGCAGCACGGCGAAGCTCAGGGTGTAGGCGCTGACCGTCCATTCGAGGTCGGACAGCCCGCCGCCGAGCTCCTCGCGGATCGACGGCAGTGCGGTGGTGACCACCAGGTTGTCCAGTGCGGCCATGAAACTGGCCGCACTGACGATCACCAGCGTCCAGATCGCGGTTCTGCCCATGGTCGGTTTCTCCGTCATGACGTCCCCCAGTTTCCTCTAGGTAGTTATTGCTCAATAACTTTCGTGGGCCGAAAAAAGGCCGCACGGACACCGCCGCGCGGCCCGGCTACTCGGACTCCTCGGGCTCCTCGGGCTCCTCGCACCCGTCGAAGCCGCTCCACATCCGGTGGTCCGGCGGATAGCCCAGCGCCACCATGGTGTTGATCAGCATCCCGTACGCGAAGAACTGCGTGGCGCCCTTCATGTCGCCGCCGATCCGGATCCTGACCCGGTCGAACAGGTTCTCCCACAGCCGTCGGGCGGTCTCGCCGACCTCCTCCTCGCCGGCCGCCCGGGCCGCGAAGACCGAGACGTAGAGCTGCATCTGCATCATGAGCTGGTCACGGTCCTCGACCAGGCTCATGTACGCGGCGGACATCGCGTCGGCGGCCTCCTCGCCGGACAGCCCGGCCGAGGCCTCGTCGAACACCCGCCAGGTCTCCTCGACGCAGCGCTCGGCAGCCGCGGCGAAGATCGCCTGCTTGCCCGGGAACAGCCGGAACAGGTACGGCTGCGAGACGCCCACCCGGCGGGCGATCGCCTCGGTGGAGGTGCCGTGGTACCCACCCCGGGCGAACTCGATCAGGGCGGCCCGGACGACGCTCTCGCGCCGCTCCTCCGCGCTCATCCGGATGCTCGACTTCGCCATGACTTCCAAGTTAGTGGCCAATCACTATCAAGGCAAGGCCCGCGGGCGCGGCCGGAGATCCCGTGAGTACGGGGCTCCGGCCGCGGCCGCCGTCGCGAGGGGGCGGCTCAGCCGAGCCGGACCACGGCCCGGGACATCCCGAGCACCTTCTGACCGCCCGCGGTGGCCAGCAGGTCGACCTGCACCCTGCGGTCGTCCAGCTTCTTGGCGACCTTGGCCGAGACCTCGACCACCGCGCCGACCCCGTCGTTCGGCACCGGCACCGGGCGGGTGAAGCGCACGCCGTACTCGACCACCGCGGCCGGGTCGCCGACCCAGTCGGTGACCACCCGGATCGCCTCGGCCATGGTGAACATGCCGTGCGCGATGACGTCCGGCAGGCCGACCTCCAGGGCGAACCTCTCGTTCCAGTGGATCGGGTTGAAATCGCCCGAGGCGCCCGCGTACCGCACCAGTGTGTCGCGGGTCACCGGAAAGGACTGCGCCGGCAGCTCGGTACCGACCTCGACCTCGTCGTAGCTGATCGCCATCGTGCTCACTCCCCCGCCTCGTCGGCGGCCCGGGCCACCAGGGTCATGACCGACGTCACAACGTGCTCGCCGGTCGCGTCCGTCACCTCGCCGCGCACGGTGAGCACGTCGTTGCCCGCCAGCGACTTGATGTTGTCGATGGTCACCGCGACCGACAGCCGGTCACCGGCCCGCACCGGGCGGGTGTAGGCGAACTTCTGGTCGCCGTGCACCACCCGGCTGAAGTCCAGGCCCAGCTCCGGGTCCTCGACCACCTGGCCGGCCGCGCGGTAGGTGATCACGAACGGGAATGTCGGCGGGGCGATCACGTCGGGGTGGCCCAGCGCCTTGGCCGCCTCCGGGTCGGTGTACGCCGGGTTGGCGTCGCCGACCGCGGTCGCGAACTCGCGGATCTTCTCCCGGCCGACCTCGTACGGCTCGGTGGGCGGGTAACTACGCCCGATGAAGGAGGGGTCGAGCGCCATGGCAGCTCCTCGGAACGCGGGTGGATACGAAAAAACTCCGGGCCGCACCCCCTGTAGAGGGATGCGGCCCGGAGTAGAAGACCTGAATTCACACAGGCCCGTCGCCCTGCTTCAGGGTCAGCGGGTCTCGCGGTGCGCGGTGTGCGAGTTGCAGCGGGGGCAGTGCTTCTTCATCTCAAGACGGTCCGGGTCGTTACGCCGGTTCTTCTTGGTGATGTAGTTCCGCTCCTTGCACTCCACGCAGGCCAGCGTGATCTTCGGGCGGACGTCGGTGGCAGCCACGGGAGTGCCTTCCTTGGACAACGAATAAGAACACAACAAGAGTAGCCGACCGGGAGTGCGATCTCCCGACCGACTACGCGGGGTAGCGGTGACCGGACTTGAACCGGTGACACAGCGATTATGAGCCGCTTGCTCTACCAACTGAGCTACACCGCCACAGTGATCCACGGCACAGCCGAGGCTGACCGCTTTTCACCGAGCCCCCATGCGGAATCGAACCGCAGACCTTCTCCTTACCATGGAGACGCTCTACCGACTGAGCTATAGGGGCGAACGAGGAAGAGATTACACGTTTCGCGCCCGGAGGTGAAATCCGTATCCCGCGGCGAAGACCGCAGGTGGGTGAGGGGTACGGGCGGACGATCCAAGGCCGGACGTTCGATCGGGCCGCGAGCGCCGCGGCCCGACCCGATACGACTATTGCCCGCCTCCCGGCGCCCCGCCCCCCGGGCCCATAGGCTCGACGCTCATTGATCGGGAGGACCGCCCGGCGGTACGGGCCGGCGGCCCGGGGCCGACCGCACGGGCCGACGCGAGAAGGAGCCGGCGATGGACAGCGCAGCCGCCGACGGGCCGCACTCCGGACCCGGCCCGGCGGCCAACCCGCTCGGGCACGGCCCGGTCCTGCTCCTCACCGGCGCCCGGCTGGCCGACGGGCGGGTGGTGGACGTCCGGATCAGCGGCGACCGGATCCAGGCGGTCGGCACCGTCGGCAGCCTCGGCCCACTGCCCGCCCTGCCCGGCGCGCCCACCGTCACCACCGGCGCCCGGATCGACCTGCGCGGCTACCTGCTGCTCCCGGCCCCCGCCGAGGCGCACGCCCACTACGACACCGCGTTCTCCGCCGCGCTGGCCGCCCCGCCGCCGGACACCCCGGCCGACCTCACCCGCCGGGTCACCGAGGCCGCGCTGACCTCGCTCGGCTACGGCGCCACCGCCCAGCGCACCCACGTCCGGATCGGCGACGTGCACGGACTGCGCCGGCTGGAGGCGGTGCTCACCGCCCGGCAGGCGCTGCGCGGGCTGGCCGAGCTCCAGGCGGTGGCGATGCCCCGGCTGCTCACCGGGCGGGCCGGCGCGGACGGCCGGGCGCAGCTGCGCGAGGCGCTCAAGCTGGGCGCCACCGCGGCCGGCGGCTGCCCGGACCTGGATCCGGACCCGGCCGGGTACGTGCAGCTGCTGCTGGAGGCCGCCCGGGAGGCGGACTGTCCGGTGGACCTGCACACCGGCGCCGCCGACGCCGCCCAACTCGCCCGGATGGCGGGCGCGTTGGCGCCGCTGCGGCCGCGGGTGACGCTCGGCCCGTGCGGGGCGCTGGCCCGGGGCGGGTCGACGGTGCTGGCGACCAGCGGGATCCGGGTCGTCTGCCTGCCGCAGAACGGCGGCTGCACCGGGCTGGAGGGCCGGACGACGGGCCTGCGGCCGGGCCTGGTAAGGGAGTTGGCCGCCGCCCGGGTGCCGCTGGCGGCGGGCAGCGGGGCGTTGCGCGACCCGTCCAACCCGGTCGGCCGGGCGGATCCGCTGGAGTCGGCGTACCTGCTGTCGGCCGGCGGGGAGCTGGACCCGGCGGCGGCGTACGACGCGGTGGCGAACCAGGCCCGGGCGGCGCTCGGGCTGGCCCCGGTCCGGGTGGACGCCGGGTTCCCGGCGGAGCTGCTGGCGGTGCGCGGGGACAGCCTGGCCGGGGCGCTCGCGGGCGGGCACAGCCGGCTGGTGGTGCACAGCGGCCGGGTGGTCAGCCGGACCAGCGCGGTCCGGGAGTTCGCGGACACGGTGGCGCTGGCGCTGCCCCGGCAGTCCGGGGCCGCGGACGGCTGATCCGGGGGACGGACCCGGCCCCGACGACAGATGGGGGCGGGCGCCGGGTTTGGGGCGCCCGACCCCCACCTGCGGGGCGGCCTGGGGCGGGGGCC
>NZ_JBHXTL010000148.1:0-3683 GCF_042677365.1 Kitasatospora sp. NPDC127116 | reverse complement strand
GGTCGCCGCCCCCCCCCCGCCCCTCCCCCACCTGCTGGCCGTCCTGGGACGGCTGCCGGAGCGGACCCGGGCCTCCCCCACACGGAGCCGGGCCGCTCGCTCGACACCGACACTACGCCCGCGGAACACCGCCCCCGGACGGTCTTGACGCCCTCCTGTCGTCCACCGGAGCGCTCTTGACGGCTCGTTGACGAGGGCGCGCCGGCGCTCGCCCGCCGGTCCGTCACGGCACGTACCGGTACCCGATCCCCGGCTCGGTGATCAGGTGCCGCGGCCGGGCCGGATCGCGCTCCAGCTTGCGGCGCAGCCCGGCGAAGTAGACCCGCAGGTAGTTGCCGCGCCCCTCCTGGGCCGGGCCCCACACCTCGCGCAGGATCTGCCGCCCGGGCACCAGCCGCCCGGGGTTGGCGAGCAGCAGGGCGAGGATGCGCCACTCGGTCGGGGTGAGCCGGACCGGACCGTTCGGGCCGTTCACCGCGGTGGCCGCGAGGTCCACGGTGTGGTCGCCGATCACCGGCCGGCCCGACGGCACGCCGCCCGGCGGCCGGCGCAGCACGGCGCGCAGCCGGGCCAGCAGTTCCTCCATCAGGAACGGCTTGGTGAGGTAGTCGTCGGCGCCCGCGTCCAGGGCGCCCACCTTGTCGGCGGCGTCCGTCCGGCCGGAGAGCACGATGATCGGCATCGCGCTGCGGGTGCGCAGGCCGCGCAGCACGTCCATCCCGTCGAGGTCGGGCAGGCCGAGGTCGAGCAGGACGGCGTCCGGGGCGCTGTGCGCGGCGCGGTCGAGCGCCTCGCCGCCGCTGGCGGCGGTGCGGACGGCGTACTGCCGGGCGCTGAGGTTGATCCGCAGGGTGCGCAGGAGGGCCGGCTCGTCGTCGACGACCAGGATCTCACTCATGTCGCGATTCCTCCCCGGGGTGTCCGGGCTCGGTGGCGGCGGGGTCTGAGCTGGCGGGGGCTGTGGCGGGGGCTGTGGCGGCGGGCCCGGTGGTGGCGGCGGGCAGGGTGAGCAGCATGGTGGTGCCTCCACCCGGGGTGTCCTCGACCTCCAGGCTGCCGCCCATCGCCTCGGCGAGGCCCCGGGAGAGGGCGAGGCCGAGGCCGACGCCGGTGGTGTTGTCGGTGTCGCCGAGGCGCTGGAAGGGCAGGAAGACCCGGTCGCGGTCCTCGGGGGCGATGCCGGGGCCGCGGTCGATCACCCGGATCTCGACCTGGTCGGCGTGGTGGCTGGCGGTGACCAGGACGGGCGCGCCGGGGGCGTTGTACCGCAGCGCGTTGGTGATCACGTTGGCGAGCACCCGCTCCAGCAGCGGCGGGTCGGCGAGCACCGGCGGCGTGGTCTCCAGGTCGAGCGGCTGGACCGGTGCGTACGGGTCGGGGAGGCTGTCCAGCGCCCGGGGCAGGATCTCGTCCAGGTGGGTCTCGGTGAGGTGCAGGGTGAGCGCGCCGGCCTGGAGGCGGCTCATGTCGAGCAGGTTGTCGACCAGCCGGGTGAGCTTGACCAGCGACTCGTCGGCGGTGGCGAGCAGCTCGGACTGGTCCTCGGGCGAGAACTCGACGTCGGGGCTGCGCAGCGAGCCGACCGAGGCGCGGGCGGCGGCCAGCGGGGTGCGCAGGTCGTGACTGACGGCGGCGAGCAGGGCGGTGCGCATCCGGTCGGCGGCCTTGATCGGCTCGACCTCGGCGGCGACGACGGCCAGCCGGTCGCGCTCCAGCGCGGCGGCGACGTGGGCGGCGAAGGCGGTCAGCACCCGCTGGTCGGCGGCGGGCAGCCGGCGGCCGGTGAGCACCAGGACGGCGTCCGGGCCGACCGGGACCTCGGTGGTCTCGTGCGGCCCGTCGCCGTCGCCCCGGTGGTCCCCCGCGCAGTGCGCGAGCGCCTCGCCGTCGACCCGCGAGAGCAGGGCGACGGCCCGCATGCCGAAGGCCGTCCGGGACTTCTCCAGCAGGGCGGGCAGCGCGTCGGCGCCGCGCAGCACGCTGCCCGCCAGGGTGGAGAGGGTCTCGGCCTCGGCGGTGGCGCGGGCGGCCCGGCTGGTGAGCCGGCCGGCGTGGTCGACCACGGTGGAGACGGTGAGCGCGATGGCGGCGAAGACCACCAGGGCGACGATGTTGTTGGTCTCGCCGATGGTCAGGCTGTGGATCGGCGGGATGAAGTAGTAGTTCAGCAGCACCGAGGCGACGACCGAGGCCAGCAGGGCCGACACGGCTCCGCCGAGCAGGGCGACGATGACCACGCCGAGCTGGAAGATCAGCGCTTCGGTGGTCAGGTTGATGCTGTGGTGCGCCTGGGAGAGCAGGGCGGTGAGCAGCCAGGGCACCGCCAGGCCGGCCAGGTAGCCGGCGAAGGTGCGGCGCCGGGAGTGGCGGCGGCCGAGCGAGGGCAGTCGGCCGCGGCCGGTGAACTCGTGGGTGACCATGTGGACGTCGATGTCCTCGGAGGCGTCCACGGTGGTCTGCCCGGTGCCGGGGCCGGTGAGGAAGCGGTTGATCCGGCCGCGGCGGCTGGTGCCGAGCACCAGCTGGGTGGCGTGGTGGGCGCGGGCGAAGGTGAGCAGCGCGGTGGGGACGTCGTCGCCGACCACCACGTGGTAGCTGCCGCCGAGGGCCTCCGCCAGCTGCCGCTGCTGGGCGAGCGCGCCGGAGGAGGCGCCGGCCAGGCCGTCGCTGCGGGAGACGTGGACGGCCAGCAGCTCGCCGCCGGCCGTGCGGTCGGCGATCCGGGCGGCGCGGCGGATCAGGGTCTCGCCCTCGGGGCCGCCGGTGAGGGCGACCACGACCCGCTCGCGGGTCTCCCAGACCCGGTCGATGTTGTGGCTGGCCCGGTAGTCGCGCAGGCCCTCGTCCACCCGCCCGGCCACCCAGAGCAGGGCGAGTTCGCGCAGGGCGGTGAGGTTGCCGACCCGGAAGTAGTTCGAGAGCGCGGCGTCCACCTTCTCCGCCCGGTAGACGTTGCCGTGGGCCATCCGGCGGCGCAGCGCCTGCGGGGCCATGTCGACGAGTTCGATCTGGTCGGCCCGGCGGACCACCTCGTCCGGGACGGTCTCGCGCTGCGGGATGCCGGTGATCTTCCGGACGACGTCGTTCAGCGACTCCAGGTGCTGGATGTTGACGGTGGTGATGACGTCGATCCCGGCGGCCAGGATCTCCTCGACGTCCTGCCACCGCTTGGCGTGCCGGCCGCCGGGGACGTTGGTGTGCGCCAGCTCGTCCACCAGCACGACGGACGGGCGGCGGGCGAGCACGCCGTCGAGGTCCATCTCGTCGAACTCGGCGTCCCGGTAGGCGCGCCGGACCCGTGGCAGGACCTCCAGGCCGGCCAGCATGGCCTCGGTGTGGCGTCTGCCGTGGCACTCGATGTACCCGACCGCGACGTCGGCCCCGCGCTGCTGTCTGCGCCGGGCCTCGTCCAGCATCCGATAGGTCTTGCCGACCCCCGGCGCGGAGCCGAGGTACACCCTCAGGCGGCCGCCGCGGTTGCCGGTGCCGGGGGTGAGGTCGCGGGCCATGGGCACTGCTCTTTCCATCGAAAAGTGGTGCACGTCTGCGGACGCGGGTCGGCCGGGGGCGGCGTCGGGCGGGTGACGTGCGGGCCGCTCAGGCGCGAGCCGGCCGCCTTGCCGTCGGACGTCACGTGAGAGCCGGTCGCCGTGTCGGTGAAGGCGGCCTGGGAGATGGCGCGG